>DALYNO010000001.1:0-15991 GCA_031975295.1 Anaerocolumna sp.
GGGTTACCATAGGAACCTTTTGGGCATTATGGCAAGACTGCAAATTCACTGGGTAATCAAGATATGGTATAGAGACAGAAAGTACATTGTTTGACGAGTGAAACGAGGAGTTTGTACTTTCTGTCTCTTGTCATACCATTCCTTGATTACCCTAGTGAATTCAGGCTTGCCATTTAAGCACAAGGAGCCTATGGTAACCCTTGCTATCTCACAAACTAAAAGGGCTGACTGTTTCAAGTAAATCACAACGAAAAAGTATTTTCATTTAACTTTTTTCTTACGATAAAATGTATCCTCCAATGGATATTTATAGCGAAACACACCATCCTTCTTGTAATAAGCATTCTGGCAGGCAGGTGCACCAAGCACACATACAATTTCCCCTACACCTTTGGCGCCGTAAGCAATATGGGGGTTATTCTTACCAATTAAGTGTACATCAATTTGTGGCATCTGATTGGCCTTAAAAAGTCCCAGTGTACCAAGTTTCACTTGTGGAATACCATTTTTAAGTGGAAAGTCCTCTGTAAGTGCATAACCTAACCCCATAGCAACTCCGCCTTCTACCTGACCTTCAGCAGTTAAAGGATTGATGACCCTTCCTACATCATGGGCAGCTACCACTTTCACGACTTTGCCATCTTGATCAATAATAAAGAGTTGAGTCGCATAACCATAGGCAACATGGCTTGTAGGGTTGGGCTTTGAGGAACCTATTGGGTCAGTTTTATATTCAAATTCACCAATGTATTCTTTTCCCTCTAAATCGAAGAGAGAGTTCCCCTGATCCAAATCTATTTTTAGTTTCAGAGAAGCTCTGCGGGCGGCCTCACCAGCAAATACCGTCTGCCTGGAAGCGGTGGTGGTGCCGGAATCTGGTGTATATTTGGTATCGGGATGATCTACTATAATACTAGATGGTAAAAGTCCAGTGGTTTCGCATACCATCTGGAGAAGAACCGTTTGAACACCCTGACCTATAGCACCTGCAGATGATCGGGCATGAACTTTTCCATGTATAACTGCTAGATTACAACGGCCAATATCCGAAACCCCTACCCCTACCCCGGCATTTTTCATTGCTGAGGCAATTCCTACATAGTAATTAGGATCTGCTTCATAAGTTTCAAATTCTTTCTTAACTGCTTCAAGAGTTTCAACCATAGCGGTACCATCATCAGCAATCTGCCCATTTGGAAGTGATTGACCTGGTTTTATGGCATTCAGATATCTAATATCCCAGCCGGTAATACCTACTTGTTCTGCAAGGTCATTCATAAGGCATTCTACTACGGCACAGGACTGGGTTACACCAAATCCTCTAAATGCACCCCCAGGGGGATTATTTGTATAATAAGCATTCCCTTCAACATCTATGTTATGATAATGATAAGGGCCACCTATATGAGTACAGGCTCTTTGCAGAACTGGTCCGCCAAGAGAAGCATATGCCCCGGTGTCAGATGTAATTCTTGCAACCATACCCTGTAGGATACCCTGTTCGTCACAACCAATTTTGCAATAAATCTCCATGGCATGCCTCTTAGGGTGATAGTTTATACTTTCTTGTCTGCTAAAGAATACTTTAACGGGACGTTTGGTTAGATAGGCACATAATGCAGCTTGATGCTGTACACTCATATCCTCTTTACCACCAAAACCACCGCCTACCACGGCACTTTGAATACGGATTTTTTCCAAAGGAAGACCTAAGTAATTGCTAATTTCATGATATTCATCATAAACACCCTGACCGCCTGTGATTACCATAATACCATCCTGATCCGGCAATCCTATAGCGGTTTCTGGTTCCATGAAGGCATGCTCAGTGGGTGGAAGTCGAAAGGTTCCTTCTGCAATGTATTTACAGTTCTTAAGAGCAGAATAAGCGTCACCTCTTTTTACTTCTTCATGATCTAGTAAGTTATTTTTGGGAATAATAAATTTACCAAACTGGGTAAATCCTTCACCATGAATCTGAGGTGCGCCTTCCATAGCAGCTTCCTCAGCTGATAGTACAGGAGTAAGTTCTTCATAATCAATATCTACTGCTTTCACTGCAGCAATTGCTTGTTCCTTAGTTTGGGCCACTACCATTGCCAGGGTATCACCACAACATTTTGTTTCCTCTCCAACAGCTATCATTCCGGGCCAATCCATGGACAGATGTCCAATATACCGTTTTCCAGGGATATCCTTAGCAGTATAAACTGCAATGACGCCAGGCATATCCAATGCTTTTTGGGTATCAATCTTTAATACTTTCGCTCTTGCATATTTGCTAAATACATTCTTACCATACAGCATACCATCCAAGTTATAATCGTCAGTATAGAAAGCAGTACCTAAGGTTTTGGGGGCAGCATCTACACGGCAGGTCTTCTCACCTATTTTACCTGTTTGGGTTAGTTCTGGAATCTCAGAATTATCTCGCAGCATTTGGGCGGCTAAGAGAATGCCATCTTCAATTTTTTTGTACCCAGTACACCGGCAGATATTGGTTTTTATAGACTGTTTTACATCTTCTCTGGTAGGAGAGGGATTTTGATCTATGAGACACTTTCCGCTAATGACCATTCCAGGAATGCAAAAACCGCATTGAACTGCACCACAGGCAGCAAATGCATAGGAAAACACCTCCCTTTCCCTTTTGGTAAACCCTTCTATGGTGAGAATCTTCTTTCCCTCTAACTTGGACAATTTTTGAATACAGGCACGAATGGTTTTCCCATCTACAATCACTGTACAGGTTCCACAAGCACCTTCCTTACAACCATTCTTAACAGAGGTGATTTTCAACTCCTCTCTAAGAAAATCCATTAATGACATATCAGTTTCCCAGGAATAATCCTGTCCATTTATGTGTACTAGATTCATGACAGTCTAACCTTCTTTCTTTAAAAAGTACAGTATTGCCTCTAAAACTCCACCTCCAATAGCTCTGGCTTTATCAGATACGGAGTAACAGTATTCTATTTTACATCTGGGATCAACATCTCCTATTTTTAAATTCTTATAAACTGTTAAGCCATCTGTTATAAGTCCTCTTAAGACTCCGTCAAGACTTGATATAACAGGTATTTCTTCTATATAGGCAATGACATCTCCAACACTAACCTGTGAACAGATTTCCTTTACATTACGAATTATGCCATCAGTTGGGGCTCTTAAGATACGTTGATAATCAAAGCCCCCAATCACACCAGGTACGCCTGTATCGGGTTCTGCAAAGCCCTCTAATAATACACGGCCAAGGTTATGCCCTCTATTGGTTTCAATTACACCATGAACATCCACTCCTGCATGAAATCCTGGACCTAAACCAATGACAATTGGTGCCATATCTATATTGGTACCTAGATTTTTTTTGGCGAGAATGGCATCTACAACAATGTGCGGTTTTAGATTATGAAGAGATTCTCCAGTTGGATCAACTAAAACAGGGATAATACCTTTGTCTAAGCATAGCAGGGCTTCTTTCGTATTATTTACTCTACTGGCGGTTAGTTCTTCTACTTTTACAGTGCCTTGATATATTGCCTCTGCAAAGGAGACAGTTCTGCGAATAACTGTAGGTTGTGGAATCTCTAGAATAATGACAGGGAAGCCGCTTCTAATTAATCGATAGACAACGCCCGTGGCTAAATCTCCTCCACCTCTTACTACAACCAGTTTATTCTGTATATTCATTTGTTCTTAATTTCCTTTCACGCATAAGGGGATTTTCGGACATTGGGAAACAATCAATTTTCAAGAATTTTTGTACAAATCATAGGAACGGTAGCATTTGCAGGTTAAATAAATGAAGTCAAAAAGTTTCTCAATTATTTCATTCATTAAGTAAGGTATTGTATTCTTCTTTGGTATCAATATCTTTACCGATGAGAGGATCTAAAATGCCGACTTCCCATACTTCCTCGGGATTTTCTCGGATAATAACCCTGCCTCCTACATCGCCCTCTAAGTTTTTAAGTTCTTCTATCCATTTTACAGAAAATAAAACGGGATTACCTCTGTTTTGTCCATATACAGGGACTATAATGGAGCCTTTATCTTCATAAAAGGCTTCAAATAATTTTTCAACAGTGGCTGTATCAATAAAAGGTTGGTCTGCTACAAAGAACATAATGCCATCCTTTTCCTTGGTAGTATTCAGCTGATCCATTGCTGCCTTAATTGAAGTACTTAAACCTTTATGGGCTTGGGAATTATAAATAAATGCAAAATGGGAAGCATTTTTATAATGAAGCTGTATTTCATTTAATACTGCATCATCAGAATAGACAATAATTTTTTGCTCAAAATCCAAGTTATTCACTAAATCTGTTACATGAAGCATCATGGACTTCTGATTTATTTTTTCGAGAAGTTTCATACTGCCAAAACGTGTTGATAAACCTGCGGCCAATATAACTGCAATCATTTTGTCACCTCTGTATGATTTACATACTCTCATAGTAAGTAATGTATTTGCTGCCTTCTGTTTTGGGGAGTACTTCACCAATAATCTGGCTTCTTAATGCTTTTCTTGCTTCTAGTTCTGTTACCAGAGCGTCTGCTTTTTCCTTAGGAACAGAAATTAAGAGACCACCAGAGGTCTGAGGATCGAAAACCAGAGCTTTTTTTGCTTCAGCTATAGCACCCTCAAATTCTACCCACTGTTCATAGTGGCTTCTGTTGGCATATCCACCACCTGGAATACAATCTTTCTCGATTAGCTCCAGAACCCCCTTCATAAGGGGAAGCTTAGAAATATTAATACGGATACTTACACTACTAGCAGCTGCAACTTCATAAGCATGACCACTGAGCCCAAAACCTGTTACATCGGTACAGGCACTTACACCAATATGTTGTGCTGCTTCTGCGCCAGCTTTATTTAAGGTGCTCATAGAGGTTATGGCTTCTGCCATAGCATCTTCTTCTATTATGTTATTTTTAAAGGCAGTGCTAATTACACCAGTACCCAAAGGTTTGGTCAAAATAAGAATGTCTCCCGCTTTAGCACCACCATTGGTTAATACTCTGTCTGGATGGACAAAACCAGTAACAGATACACCGAATTTAACTTCATTGTCTGTTACAGTATGACCACCAAGTACGACTGCGCCAGCTTCCGTTACTTTATCAAGCCCCCCCTGTAATATTTCTGCATATACGGAAGGATCCAGCCCAGTGGAAAAACAGCAGATATTTAAGGCGGTCAGGGGTGTTCCACCCATAGCATAAACATCACTTAGGGCGTTTGTAGCAGCAATGGCGCCAAAGGTATAGGGATCGTCAACAATTGGTGTAAAGAAATCCACCGTTTGAATAAGGGCATAGTCTGGGGCTATTTTATACACCCCTGCATCATCACAGGTACCAAAACCTACAAGGAGATTGGGATCATCCTTTCTCTCCTGCATATTCATATGGGCCATAACTTTAGCCAGATTGCCCGGTCCAAACTTAGCTGCACAGCCAGCTTTGGTTGAAAGGGTTGTTAAACGTACTTTATTATTGTCTACTTTCATTTGTAGTCCTCCTAATTTCCCGCCATATTCTTTCTGGAGTAGCGGGTATACTTAAATCTTCCGGATATCTACCCATGGAACTAAGGGCATTTACAATTGCAAAAAATACAGATTCACCATATACAAATGGGGGTTCACCAATGGCCTTGGAACGTTTTATACCTGGTTCATTCATACTTCCTTCCAACAGCTCTATATGAAGTGCTTCCGGTATATCTCCTATGGTGGGGATCTTATAAGTTGCTGGAGAGCTACTGAGAAGCTTTCCTTTATCATTATAGATAAGTTCTTCTGTAGTAACCCATCCAATTCCCTGTGCAAAGGCTCCCTGAACCTGACCAATATCTACCCTTGGGTTTATGCTGCTTCCGCTATCATGAATAATATGAGCATAATCAAGGGTGGTGTGTCCTGTTAATAAATCCAGGGTTACTTCACTGACAGCTGCTCCAAATACATAATAAAGAAAAGGGTGGCCCTGACCTTTATCTCTGTCAAAATGAATTCCCGGAGTTGCATAAAATCCATGGGCGGATAAATCTATCCTCTCAAAATATGCCTTTTTCACCAATTCCTTAAATGTAATAAGGGCGGTGTTATAGTCTGGGTTACCATTTATTATATTATAAACGGAGCCGTTTTCAAAGGCTACATCTGCAACAGAATAGAGGCTTAACACAAATTGTCTTAATCTAGCCATAATCTCAAGAGAGGCTATCTCCACAGCATTACCATTTAGGTCACAACCGGAAGAAGCAGCAGTTGGAGAGGTGTTTGCTACCCGTTTGGTGTTATTGCTTTCAATGCGTATATAGGACAAGGGTACTCCAAAATTGGTAGCAGCGATCTGTGCTATCTTTGTGTTAACCTCCTGACCCATTTCTATGGCACCATGGGTTACAGAGATAGAACCGTCAAAGTAAATGTGTATCAGCGCACTTCCCTGATTTAAATGGGCAGCGGTAAAGGAAATTCCAAACTTGACTGGTGTAATGCCAATACCTTTCTTGTAATACTTATTATTGTCATTAAAGTCCGCAATATGTTTTCTTCGTTCTTTCCATTTACTATCTTTTTGCAGTTTCATAAGGATTTCTTCTATATGGGCTGCATCAAGTATCTCTTCACCATAAGGAGCAGTATCTCCTTTATGATATATATTCTTCATTCTTATATCAAATGGATCAAGATTAAGTATATGGGCAATTCTTTCTAGGACACTTTCGATGGCAAAGATACCTTGAGGACCACCAAAACCCCTAAAAGCCGTGGCAGGATGAAGATTGGTTTTACAGGGCCTTCCTATAATTTTAATATGTTCTATATGGTAGGAATTCTCTGCATGAAGCATAGCTCGCTCCAGAACAGAGGTACTAACATCAGCAACAGCACCACAGTTAGAGTTTAGTTCAATGGAATAAGCTAATATTTTACCTTCGTCATTAAAAGCTACCCGATAGTAACTCTCAAAGGCATGCCTTTTACCAGTCCATAACATATCTTCATCCCTTGTCAGTCTTAGTTCTGCGGGACGACCGGTATGATAAGAGGCAAGAGCAGCAAGGCATGCCCAAGGAGTAGCCTGAGACTCTTTGCCGCCAAACCCGCCACCTAATCTTTTAATATCTACAGTAACCAGATGCTGGGGGAGACCCAGTATTTTGGCGGTCATTCGCTGTATTTCATTGGGATTTTGAGAAGAGGAGTATATGGTAATACCGCCACTATCTTCTGGTATGGCAAGGGCACTCTGGGTTTCCAGGTAGAAGTGTTCCTGACCTTCATTCCTTATTATACCTTCTAGGTAATGGGGACAATTTGCAAATATTTCGTCTGGATTTCCATGCTCAATCTTTCTAACTGGACCAACATATTGATCTTTTTCAATAGCATTTCTTACAGTCAGTACAGGTGATTCCTCTTCTAGTACCAATTCTATGTGATGAAGGGCGGCTTCTGCTATTTCAATACTTTCTGCAGCAACAATGGCAATGGGTTCACCAACAAAATGGACATAGCCCTCTGCTAAACAGACCTCATCCTGAATGATTCCACCAATCTGATTTTCACCAGGAATATCTGCAGCAGTGATAACACAACAAACGCCAGGTAAAGCTTTGGCTAAAGCAGTATCCATCTTTAATATTCTTCCATGGGCAAGAGGACTTGGGAGTACTTTAACATATAAAAGGTTACGAGGTTTAGGTAAATCATCTATAAACTGGGTACGGCCGGTTACGTGATCATATCCGCTAATATGCAGGGGAGAAGAACCTACTTGACCCCAGTTTATCAAAACAGATTCCTTGGTTTCATTATGGGTACCAGGATTTAGTGTATTGGATTTTTCAACGGGCATAGACAGGTTCCTCCTGACTGTTTTTATATGCTAGATAATGTTTCATTAGAAGATTCCCCATGATTGCAGTTCTATATTCTGCGCTGGCTCTTACGTCATCAATAGGTGTGGCTTCTTTAGCAACAACAGCATAGGCATCAACAAAAGTATCTTCAGACATAGCTTTGCCTTCTAAATACCTGGAGGTCTTTGCCATGTAAAGTGTTGTAGCCCCTACACCACCGCAGGCAAGGTGGGCTTTGGTTATGATTCCATTCTCGATCTGTAGAGCAACTGCTGAATTAACTGAGGAGATATCAACTTCTTTTCGTTTACTTACTTTTTCAAAATGTATAAAGTTATATATTCCCAAGGGAATGGTAATGGACTGAACCCATTCACTGGATTTTTTATGGGTTTTTTTATATCCAAGATAAAAATCTCTTAGGGGTACGGTTCTAAATCCTGTTTCCTCTGCCAAATGAAGCTGTGCATCCAATGCCATTAATAAAGGTACGGTATCTGCTACGGGGGATGCATTGACTATATTTCCTGACAGAGTAGCACTAGAGCGCACTTGTTCGGAGCACATCTGGCTGATGGTTGCAGCAAACTCCGGGAATACGGTTTTAGCAGTATCCATTATTTCTGATAAGGTTACACCAGCACCAATGCAGAGAAAGGTATTATCCCAGGTAACACTTTTCATGGAAGTAATTCTACTTAAATCCAGCAGTAGTCTATAATGCTGACCGCGCTTTTTAATACCTACCACTACATCACTTCCTCCATTTAAAAAGCACAGGTCCCCCGTATCTGTTAATGGTTTATGATGGTTTAAAAATGTTAGGAGATTAGCTTGGGAAACTGGGGAATAGTATGCAGTTTTACCGTCATCTACAAAAATATCATCTGTTACAAAAGATAGTTGTTTTTCTTCGGTTTTTGATAGATATTCAGGTCTGTAATCTTTTAAGGAGAGATTTAAATCATTAAGAAAATCAGGTACATTTCGAATAGAGGTATAGCCGGTACACCTACACAAGTTACCCTCTAAGTATCTTCTAAAGTCCTCTTTTGTTGGATTGCTCCTTTCCAGATATAAGGCAAGTATGGATAGACTTACACCTGGCGTACAAAATCCACATTGTGTTGCATGAGCATGAATTATGGCTTCTTGTATAGGATGAAGCTTATTTTTATCACTTAGTCCTTCAATTGTTATTAGGTGTTTACCTTCCAGTTTAGCTGCTAAATAAAGACACCCTGCAACGGATTTGTAATGAACCAGGCCGTTCCTTATTTCACCAATTACAACAGTACAGGCGCCGCAATCACCTTCACCGCAACCTTCCTTGATACCCTGTAACATAAGGGAATTACGTAGAAGTTCTAAGACGGTGGTTTCTGCTTTAACCGTAACCTCTTTCAATATGCCATTTAAAAAAAAGCTGATTTTTTCTTTCATGATTACTCCTTTCTGCTAAGTAAATATAGGTAATTGTGAAACTGCATAGACTGACGGAAGTATTTATTACACAATGGATACCCTCTTCTAGCAAAATCTTAGCTCAAGAACAAACTTAAAAATAAAAAAGCCCCAGGCTTTTGAGACACCAATCAAACTAACCGTTTAAGTGATAAACGGTAGTCTCATTGGCACTCATGTAGCCTAGGGCAATTTAAGGTCGCCTGGTCGAAACGCTCAAACCATATTAATGAGCTTATACAAGAAGATATCAAAATTTATAATACCTCATTGTATTTTTAATATTATTATACATATTTTTATGGGATAGTCAATAATAGTTTTATATGTCAAATCTTACACAAATCTCTTGTTTTTCTTTTTTTACAACAGAAAGAACCGTGTAATTTTCTTCTTTGACAATTTCATATGCTGTCTCAGGAACTATAGCCCTGTCTGTAGAAAGATAAATCGTATCCACAGGCTGGCTAAGTCTGAAAGTAATACTGCTTTCATCCATACCAGTTATTTCTGCTGTGGATTTTACAACTGTTGCTGGTGGGGTTTTAACATTTACAGGTAAGATCAGAGAATTTTTATGGCCAAGTATAAAATTGTCAAACAATAATTCTTCATTTAACTTGATTGCAACATTCTTATCTATGCAGTCTAAATTCATTATATATACAAGCTTTTGCCCATCCGCTGATACGGTCTGTGCTAGATAGATTCCCTGACGGTAGTATTTGGCAGAGAGGCTTCTGTGGACTCCTAGTATGTCAAATACTCTTTCCCAGAACTCCATTTGGGCAGGATAGTCACCTGTAACTGCACAGATCATACCAAGGCCTACAGTTTTCACCATTCCACACATTTGGTCGCTTTGGCATACTTCTAATATAGCAGATTCATCCTTATGAAATACCTGGGCAAATTGACCGCATTGCATAGGGGCAATCCCGGCTAAACTGCCACAAGCTCCCATGGAAAGGAAATATACAGGCTGTAAGGAGTCAAGATATACAGGATCCTTTAATCCCAGGGTCTTCATTAGAATTGTACAGGGAGTAGCTTCCATATCAAATTCTGGAACCTCTCCATACAATAGTAGTTTTCCACCTTTGTTTACAAAATCGACTAATTTTTGTTGGAGATCAGCTGCCATATATCTGGCTGAAAGAACAACTAAAACCTTATCTGGCACAATTTCATCATGTTGAATATCAGCTGCATTAAAACTAATGTGATGCCCCAGCAGAGCACGTCCGATCTTATCAATCTGCCCTGCACAGCGGAGCCTTTTCAGGTTCTGAGATAATGCTTCCATTTTCACTGATTGGGGATAAATTGCTTCTGTAAGAAAGTAATCTGGAATAAATGCCATACTCACATTATCCAAGACCTGTTTAGAAGAACCAATTAATTCATTTAAGGCATGGATGGATTTAGCTGTATCTGCAATATTTTGAAAGGAGTAATTCCGTGTTCCATCGGGCTGTACTGGAGCATTAAATCCATGAAGTTCGCTGGTAAATGCTATTCTTCCATTACCATCATTTTCTGGATGAGAGAGCAGATAGTTTTCGCCACCGCTAAACACATAGAAACTGAGCATACGTGCATTTTGAGAAAGACACATCAACATTTTATGGGAAGTTGCACTTGGGTGGTATCTCATACCATTCAATGAACAATATGGTGCATCACTGCATTCAAATTCAATAGAAGTTAAAGGGTTTTCACGTTTATTCATAACATCTGTCATTGCATTAATTACATATAAATCCTGATATTTGCCTTCAGTTGGTTCGCCTAAATATACATCAGTTCCGCTGATTAGACCTTCATCCTGATTATACGCTTCGTATAACTGGCTAATGCCCAGAGGAAAGTCAAAAATCCTAGCTTCTCCTGTTCCATGAATGTTTATAAAAAACGGTGTGTCATGAACACCGGATTCTTCTGCATAATTTTTTAGTTCTTTTACATATCGTGCATAGTAATAACGCATAAAGCGTCCAAAATCCTGATGAAATTCTAGGGAATAAGATTCTTTTGGAGATCTCATGGCGGCAAATTTCTCTGTTTCATTCTGCTTCCAGAAGGGATAGCGAGATATTAATTCTGCACGGTTGTATCTTGAAGCAAGATACTCGGTCATGAAACGCAGCACATTATCATTAAGGGCAGGATGATTTGTAACCCAGTTTAGCATACCGATTTCATTATCTAGCTGTACACCTATAATGTTTCCGCCATTACACTGGAGTCTGGGTACTATGATTTCCATGACTTTATGGTACCATTTACGACACTCTGCCAAATACCCGGGATGAAGATAATCTATGGTATTACATGGCTTTTGCGCTCCATCAAAGCCCAAGGGTATTGCATCCGGATGTTTTTTACCTACCCAGTAGGGAATCCCTTCTTTCTTAATCTCTGCCATAATGTAAGGACCGGGTCTTACAAAAAAATGCAAGCCGTTCTCCTGACACAGGTCAATAAATGCACCTAAATCCAGTTGATCTTCAAAACAGTACTCCTCTTCCGTTTCTTCATGAAGTATCCAGGGCACATAGGAAGCAATACAATTTAGCCCCATTTCCTTTGCTTCATCAATTAAATGCTGCCAATTCTCTTTGGGTTGGCGAAAGTAATGCAATTCTCCAGATAATATAAAGGTTGGTTTTCCGTCAATAAATATTTGTTTATCTTTAAAAGTTACCATGTTTCCCTCCACAAAGTATTATTTTTTTCGGTTAATTTAAACCCTGCAGCAATGGTGCAGGTGTAGGCTTATTATAAAACTATTAGGAAAATATATATAGGATTCTTTTGCTAGATATACATACAATTTGGCTATTCCATGCAAAGGCAAAGAATTTCAAAAACCAAGGTATATGTGGTTAAAATAATGGTTATTGTTTTCTTAAAATATTTCTGATAAAGTAATATAGAGGTATAAAAGTTATTATATGTATATGTAAGCTTTTAACTCTAATCCTAAAAGGAAGATAATTCCCAATAGGAAATAATAAGAAAGGAATGCCATTAAGGTATGATGAGACGTCTGCCTGTGGCCATAACAACACAAGTTATGAAGGGTCAAAAAACATGAAAGTAACCATATATGGAGCTGAAATATGCCCAGATTGTGTAAGTGCGAAAGAATTACTAAAAAATTCACCTGAATTTCAAGTAGAATATAAAAACATTACGGAAAGTACTGGAGTATTAAAGGAATTTTTAGCTTATCGTGATAAAGATGTTATATTTGATGAGGTGAAAGAAAACGGAAGAATTGGCATACCATTTTTTATTTTAGAAGATGGAACGAAAACTTTTGATATTACACCTTATATAACAGGGGAAAAAACAGTGGAGAAGAATCTGGTAGAGGATCGTGTAGAAGAGGAGCATAATGAAAAAAATGCTTGCTCCATAGATGGAAAAGGCTGTTAAGATTTTGATGAATGCATTGAAATAGCTGGATCATGAAGGAGGGTACCATAAAGTTTCTTAGGAATTTTTATGGTACCCTCTCCATGTTTTTGATAGAAACTAAATTCTTTAGATGTACCCAAAATTCAAAATCAGGATTATAACATCTACATTCCTGTTCTTAATAAAAATTAACTTGCATTTACAAATCTTAACGAATGTCATTATAATTAGTCCCAATCATTTATAAAATGGCGTTGATGATACATCCGTTAGATGTAATCAATAATCTTTTCTTCTTATTTGTATATATTATATTTCTGTTTTGAAATATAAAAGTAGTCGCTTCCTATCCTCCCATAGTTTTAATTCCAACTCAAATTTACTCCAGGAATAAGTATATCATAATACAGTTTAAGCTTTTGTAAATTATATGCTATAGCATTGTAAAGGCAGTTATATGATTTTTTATTTAAAAATTAATGAAATATTAGTACAAAGTGAATGATGCAGCAGACAAGTTCATAGAATGAATAGTAATAACTTATTGTTTAACATGGAAGTTAGATTTGGAGGGGATAAAATTATTGAAATCTAAAGGGAGAGGATAAAATGAAACAAAAATATAAAAAAGTGATATTACTTATAACAGTCTGCCTGGCAGGTATTTGTATGGTTAACTACTCTGCCCAAAGCCAAACTAAAATAGATGAGCTGCAAAAAAGTAGAGCATTCACTACCACACAGCTGGTAAGACCAACTAACGAAAATAATAATGCAAAGGTTACCCAAGGAGCCGGAGCAGATACAATTATAAATGGTGATATTGAAGCTGTCCAAAATGGTATACTAGAAAAGAATGCTTATGAAGATATTAATAAATTAATGAAACAATACTATGCTGCTAAGCTAAGTAATAAAATGAGTGATTTTGAACCATTGGTAAATAGTACAGATTACATAAACATAAAAGACAATGGCAGAAGAACCAAATATATTGAGAGTTATGACAATATTACTTGCTATACAAGACAAGGTTTACAAGAGAAATCCTTTATTGTATATGTTTATCATGAGACAAAGTTTAAGGATATTAATACAGTTGCACCTGGATTAGATAGATTTTATGTGAAATTAAAAGATAATAATGAGCCATATATATATTTTGGTGATGTTGAAAAAGAAACTATCAGGTATATGAAAGAAACCGATGAAACGGAAGAAGTGCTAGATTTGGTTTCTAAGGTAAATGAACGGTACGAAAAGGCAGTAGCGAAGGATAGTAAACTACATGAATTTAAATTAAAGTTAGAAGAACCAGTTGGTTAATACATAGAGTGGGAGTAGTTAATTACTACGTTCCCACTCTTCTTTTAAAATACCATAACTAACACTATCATAATAGATTCCATTTACAATACGAGCGTTTTGGTAGCAGGCCTCTCTTTTCATACCTAATTTTTCTGCTAGACGTATCATTCTTAAGTTACCTGACCAAGTACTTAAACCAATTCTTATAAGTTGAGGATGAATTTCAAAGACTTCATTGATCCATTTGATTAACGCACATCTTCCAACTCCATGTCCCCAGATACTATTATCATATAATACAATACCCACTTCCAACCAAAAAGTTTCAATGGATTTCCAGTACCAATTGACTTGTCCTAAAATAGCATTTGTAGTAGCATCAACAATGAGTCTGCTATTTGGTAAGATATGTTGTTCACCTTTTATGAATCTAGCTTTTAGTTCCTCTGCCAATATCTTTAACTCTTCTTCACTCTTATGGTGATAATAGGGACCGTCATATTTGTGAAATTCCCTATCAGGATGATTTAAGTTAATATAATCTTCTAAATCAGTTAACTGTAACTCCCTAAGTACGATATGATACGCTGTAGTCATTATGAAATACCTTTCTTAAGTGGAATAAAAAGCTTATTCTAAAAACAGAGATTACAACTTGATGTCAATGTTACTTCCAAGATTGGGGTTTACAGAGGCTTCCATCATTTTAACAATACCATCACCGGCAGTCTCAACAGTATCCAAGGACAGATTCATAACAGCAAAACTATAAGCTGTAGCGTTATTTTGCATTGCTAAAGAATACGATAATTGGGCTATATCCATATTTTTCTTATCCTTTCTGAAAACAGATAACCTGTTTGAATATATATCGGTATTATTTCTCAATAATTTATAACCAATCCAAAAAGTTCCAAACACCAAGTTGTACTTTGCCGACTATGTGCAAAATTAATTATAGTCATATATTCCATTGACCCTGGCGGTCTGTATCCTATATAATCATCACAATTAGTAAGAATTTACAAAAAGGAGTAATTATGGAGATAAGTTTAAAAATCATAAATAAAACAAATTGGGAAGAATGTATTAAGTTAAAAGTAGATGAAACACAAACTTCCTTTGTAGCAACAAACGCCTATTCCCTGTTACAGGCTAATTATGAAAAAAATTTATACCCTATGGGAATCTATATGGAGGATACTATGGTAGGATTTACAATGTATCATTATGATACAGAAGAAGATATGTGGGGTATGTGCAGATTAATGGTAGATGAAAAATACCAGAAAAAAGGAATTGGTAAGGCTGCCATACTAAAATTATTAGAGCTAATCAGAGACAGATATGGAAATGTAGAATTCTACACCAGCGTAGAACCAGAAAATAATGTAGCGTTAAAACTATATGAAAGTCTCGGATTTGTAAATACAAATAGAATGGTAGACGAAGAATTACTTTTAACCATGAAAATATAATATTCAAAATTAATCCATTAACATCCATATGCAATCTATAGTAATTCCCTTCATAATATCAAATACTAATAGCAATTCATCTCAAAATCAAAGTAAATTATAATTATAACACAAAAAGATGATAGGAGATAAAATGAAACCATCAAAAGTATATTATGAACCATCTGTCTTAGATTATAAACTGGGAAAAGAACTAAAAACAAAATTTATAGATGTAGAATGGGTGCCAATTGAAAGCCACAACAATATAGAAGAATTAAGAACCAAGGAAAACACAGCCTTTCAAGAACTAAAAACCCTTTTAATACTCGGAACACGAAAAACCCATAAATATACCCCAAATTACAAAGTATCCGACTATTTAGTGCCATTTACTTCCTCTGGATGCACCGCAATGTGTTTATACTGCTATTTGGTGTGTAATTATAACAAGTGT
>DALYNO010000001.1:16001-19671 GCA_031975295.1 Anaerocolumna sp.
AGTGTTCCTATTTAAGAGTGTTTGTAAATCGAGAGCAGATGATGGACAGACTCATCCGATACTCCAATAAAAGTGAGACTGAATTAACGTTTGAAATAGGAAGTAATAGTGATCTCATACTAGAAAATACCTTAACAAATAACCTTCCATGGATTATAGATAATTTTATAAGTGCTAAGAAAGGTAAAATCACTTTTCCAACCAAGTTTAATATGGTGGAACCTTTATTGGGATTATCCCATCAAGGCAGAGTTACATTTCGAATGTCAGTAAATCCCCAATATATTATTAGCAATATAGAAGTAGGAACTGCCTCTCTTAAAAATAGAATCAGTGCTTTAAATAAAATGGCTGAAGCAGATTATCCTGTTGGTATTTTAATAGCACCAGTTATCATGCTTGACAACTGGAAAGAGTTATATACAGAATTACTAGATACCTTAAGGGATGAGTTGACCCAGAAAGTAAAAGATCAGATGTTTATAGAAATAATTTTTATGACTTATAGTTTTATTCACAGGAGTATTAATAGTGAAGCGTTTCCTGAAGCAATTGATTTGTATGACAAAGAATTAATGAAGGGTAGAGGTATGGGGAAATATTGTTACAGACCAGAGCTTAGAACAGAAGGAGAAGAATGGCTTCTTAGAGAAATAGATATTAGATTTGGTAAAGATAAAATACTGTATTTTAGTTAATAAGGTGCCCGGTGGATAGACGAAACGGGCACCTTATTTTATGTAAAATAAATCCTGAATTTATCTGAGAAATTCTTGGATGCTAAGAATCCTTAGGTCTTAATGAAAAATTACCTTATAAAATTTGTCCAGACTCTTTCTTCATTTTTGGGAAGCTCTATACCAGCGTCACGACCTGCTTTTATAGATTTTAATAACCAGGCCATGTTTTTACCAATACGTCTCATTGTCTGCATTCCTTCCAAGTCTTGTTTTACTTCTTCAGGAGAGGCACCGTGTACCATGTTCCAATATTGAGAAGAGACAACAGGCATAGATGAAATAGTAAGATACTTATTTAGTTGATCAAATGCAGCTGTTGAGCCGCCTCTTCGACAACTTACAACTACAGCACCGGGTTTGTATTCATAACCGTTTCCTGCAAAAAAGAAACGATCTAAAAAAGAAGTTATCTGTCCAGAGGGAGCAGCATAGTGTACAGGAGAACCAAAAATAAGGCCATCAGCTTCTTCTAACTTCTCTAAAGCTATGTTAACAGAGTCATCATTATAAGCACATCTGCCAGGTTTTTTTGAACAGACGCCACAATCCATACAGCCTCTGATTGCCTTATTGCCTACATGAAATATTTCAGTTTCTATATCTTCCTTCTTTAGTTCTTCTGCTATTTCTACCAAAGCAGTATAAGTACAACCCTGTACGTTAGGACTTCCGTTAATTAATAATACTTTCATAGTATTCTCCAATCTGTCCGATTACCGGACCAACTCTAAATTAATAGGATATTTGTATTATCCCAAATTAGTACTATCCTATAATATATCACTATTTATCAGATTTGAAAAGTAGGGAAAGGGGTATAAACACTTGAATATACCATAGCATCAGCTATTACTAAAGTTATGGTAAATTTCATAGGGACTTCATAGAAATTTTAGTTTGTTCACAGTTTTTTATAATAATGATTGATTATACCCTATGTTTTTATTACAATGATAAGAAATGGTTTTACAAACATGCAAAGAAAAGGTGTCTTACATGAACTTATATGAGAGTTTAATAAAATATAGCAAAGAAGACTATTACCCCATGCATATGCCCGGACACAAGCGCAATATAAAGCTATGCAATTTTGAGAATCCATTTTCCGTTGATATAACAGAGATTGAGGGATTTGATAATTTACATGAAGCCCAGGGCATATTGGAGAAAGGCATGGAGCGATGTAAAGATTTATATGGTTCAAACCATACCCACTATTTGGTAGGCGGCAGCAGCAGCGGAATTCTAACTGGGATTTCTGCATGTACTACAAAAGGGGATAAAGTACTGGTGGCTCGAAATTCTCATAAATCCGTGTATCATGCCTTATATCTTAATGAATTGATTCCAGAGTATATTTATCCTGGAATGGTACCAGAATTTAATATAAATGGAACAATATCTCCTATAGAAGTTGAAGAAATTCTTCGTAAGCAGTTAGATATAAAGCTAGTAATTATAACATCACCAACTTATGAAGGTGTTGTATCAGATATTAAAGCCATTGCAGAGGTAACACATAGATATGGAATACCTTTATTAGTAGATGAGGCCCATGGTGCTCACTTGGGTTTTAACCAGTATTTCCCAGGATCTAGTGTTTCAGCAGGTGCTGATATCGTTATCCATAGCATACACAAAACCCTGCCGGCCTTTACCCAATCAGCCATAATTCATGTGAATGGAAATCTGGTAAATTACAGTGAAATAAAAAGATATTTGAGCATTTTTCAAAGTACAAGTCCCTCCTATATCTTAATGGCAGGCATGGAACAATGCGTTAATTTGCTGGAGAATAGAGGCAGTGAATTATTCTGTAAGTTTTCAAGATATTTGGAGGAGTTTTATAGAAGAGCCAGTGCCCTCAAAAATCTCTCCGTACTCACCAAACAAGCTGTTACAGGTGGAGGCGGATATGATTTTGATCCGTCTAAACTAGTGATATCTGGTAAAGGCACAAATTATTCAGGAAAAGATTTATACGAACTACTTTTATACCGATATAAAATACAGATGGAAATGGTGTCCATGGAGTATGTTCTGGGTATGACCAGTATTGCAGATACGGAAGAGGGTTTTATAAGACTAATAGAGGCCTTGGAAGAAATCGATCAAGAAAGTGTATCAAGTAGTCATAGTGGGCAGTTATCCCTAATAAATACCACAAAGCCAGAGATTGAAATGACTTGTCACAAAGCCTATGAATCAGAGAGAGAAATAATACCACTATCAATCAGCGGTAATAGAATTGCAGGAGAATATATATATTTATATCCGCCGGGAATACCTTTACTGGTACCAGGAGAGAGAATTCAGCCAAGACTTTTAGAACAAATTCATAAGTTTTTAGAAGCTGGACTGTCTGTACAAGGACTTGAAGATATTCAAAACAATAGAATTAAGGTAATTAAATTAGGGTAAAGGTTTTATCCAATGGGAGAGGAATTACATGTCTAAAATATTTGTTGTAATGGGTAAAAGTGCTACAGGTAAGGACACTATTTTTAATGAAATGAAAGATAAATTAAGAGATCAGGTCAAAACAGTTATTGGTTATACCACTCGTCCAATCAGAGATGGTGAAACAAATGGGGTTGCTTATTATTTTGTTCATAGGGACAAGTTGTCTGAATATGATAAGAATGGCAAAATAATTGAGCAAAGATCCTATGATACCGTTTATGGAGTCTGGGATTATTTTACCGTTGACGACGGCCAGATTAATTTAGTAGAGTCTAATTATATAATGCTTGGAACCTTAGAATCCTTTAAACAGATAAAAGATTATTATGGAGAAGACAAAGTTCTTCCAATTTATCTGGAGGTGGAGGACGGGCTTCGTTTAGAGAGAGCTCTAAAGAGAGAACGAATGCAAATAAATCCTAAATATAAAGAATCATTTAGCATATCTTTTAATTCAGATACTTGAC
>DALYNO010000001.1:19681-31705 GCA_031975295.1 Anaerocolumna sp.
AAATATAAAGAATTATGTCGTAGATACTTAGCGGATGAAGAGGACTTTTGCGAAGAAAATTTAATGAGGCTTAATATCAAAAAAAGGTATAATAATCAGAATATGAATCAATGCCTTTTAGAGATATTGACAGATATTAAGACTATCATTTCATTCCAGCAATAAGGCTTAAAAAAATTTATGTATTTATCTAAAATATATGATATAATACAATTGTCAATTTACAATATAAAACAATTCAAATATATTCTGCAAAAGGAGCTGTTAATATGGATATTAAGGTAAATCAGATGCAACAAATTAATTCTGTAGAACCAAAAGCTCCTCTTAACCAGACAGACGGAACTTTTAAGTATACACTCATTAGTAATATTGAAGAACAGAACCTGCAGGCAAGATTAAAGGTCCTCATGGAGGATATAACCATGCAGGGGAAACGACTTGGTAAGCATATGGATGTACGTGACATGAAGAAGTACAGACAGCTTATCAAAGAATTTATGAATGAAATTGTAAACAGATCTCATAAATTCAGCCGTGAAAACTTCTTGGATCGCAGGGGAAGACATAGAGTATATGGAATCATAAAGCTAATTGATGAAAACTTAGATGAATTGGCAATGGAATTAATCAAAGAAGAGAAAGATACCATAGCTGTACTAAATAGAATAGATGAAATTAGAGGTCTTCTATTGGATATATTCACATAATGGAAAGAGGGTCTATCAGTGTCAGATTTTAAACAGGTTACTGGGCATGAATCAACCATAGCTCATTTGAAAACAGCCATACAGACAGATAAACTATCCCATGCTTATATATTTTCTGGTGAGGATGGAATGGGAAAGAACTTACTTGCCAATGCTTTTGTACAGGCTCTTCAGTGTGAGAATCGAATAATGGGTATTGATGCTTGTGGCAAATGTAAATCCTGTATTCAAGCCGAATCCGGCAATCACCCGGACATTATAAGAGTTACCCACGAAAAGGCTAGCATAGGCGTTGATGATATAAGGTTACAGCTTAACAATGATATACTGATTAAACCATATAGCAGTAAATATAAAATATATATAATTGATGAAGCAGAGAAGATGACGGAGCAGGCACAAAATGCTTTACTTAAAACACTGGAGGAGCCTCCCCTCTATGGAATTATATTATTACTTACGAATAATTTAAGTTCCTTACTTCCAACCATTCTATCTAGATGTATAACACTTAAGTTAAAGGCAGTAGACCAGAATAAAATCAAAGAATTCTTAATGTTAGAACATAGAATTCCTGATTATCTGGCAGAATTAAGCGCAGTCTTTGCACAGGGAAATGTGGGAAAAGCATTACAGTTTGCTTCTTCTGAAGAATTTACACAGATGAAGGATGATGTACTACATCTATTAAAATATCTGGATGATATGGAGCTTCATGAAATTGTTGACAAACTTAAATTGTTTTCAGCAAAAAAAGACTATATTGACTATTATTTGGATTTTATTGTACTGTGGTATAGAGATATACTAATGTATAAAGTAACTACTAATATTAATTTACTTATCTATAAAAGTGAAGTGTCAGATATAGCCAAACAAGCAAGTTTAAGAAGCTATGAGGGTCTAGAAACTATTATTAGCGCCATAGAAAAAGCTAAAATCAGACTGAATGCAAACGTTAATTTTGATATTGCTATTGAATTAATGTTTCTTACCATAAAGGAGAATTAGGTTGAACCATATTCAACTTTGAAATTTACGTCCACCAATGGGGACAGAGAGGTGTTAAAATGACAAATGTAATCGGAGTGAGATTTCGAAGAGCAGGCAAGATTTATTTTTTTGACCCAGCGGGTTATGAAATAAAACAAGGAGACAATGTAATTGTAGAAACAGCCAGAGGGGTGGAATATGGACATGTGGTTATTGGACCAAGGGATGTGGAAGAGAACAAAATCATTCAACCTCTTAAGCCAGTAATTAGAACTACAACCCCGGAAGATGATGAAATTGAAATAAAGAATAAAGTAAAAGAAAAAGAAGCCTTTCATATTTGCTTAGAGAAGATAAAAAAACATGGTTTGGAAATGAAATTAATTGACTCAGAGTATACCTTTGATAACAATAAAGTGTTATTCTATTTTACGGCAGATGGAAGAATTGACTTTAGAGAATTGGTGAAAGATTTAGCTTCTGTGTTTAAGACTCGTATAGAACTTAGACAAATAGGTGTAAGGGATGAAACAAAGGTAGTTGGGGGCATTGGAATCTGTGGCAGACCTCTATGTTGTCATACCCATCTATCAGAATTTGCTCCAGTTTCCATTAAGATGGCGAAGGAACAGAACTTATCCTTAAATCCTACAAAAATATCAGGCGTATGTGGTCGTCTTATGTGCTGTCTTAAGAATGAAGAAGAGGCATATGAAGAACTTAACAGTAAGCTTCCTAATGTAGGCGATATGGTGACTACGGCTGATGGCTTAAAGGGTGAAGTACAAAGTGTAATTGTGTTAAAACAATTGGTAAAAGTAATTGTAACCTTGGAGAACGATGAAAAAGAAGTAAGAGAATACAAGGCGTCTACACTACGCTTTAAAGCGAAGAAAAGAAAAGAAAAAGTTGCTATAGATGATGAGCTTAGAGCTCTTGAAATGCTGGAAATGAAAGAAGGCAGATCACATTTAGATGATGAATAAGCTGGAAGGTTAAATAGGTTTTACATTGGAGAATTATTTACTTAAACCTGATGAACGTATAGATGATTTGCATAGAAATCAGTATCAGATTATACAAAACAGTAAGAAGTTCTGCTTTGGAATGGATGCAGTACTCTTATCGGGCTTTGCGAAGGTAAAGCCCGGTGAGAGTGTTATAGATCTTGGGACAGGGACCGGTATTATCCCAATACTTTTAGAGGCCAAAACAGAAGGCGGACACTTTACTGGTTTAGAGATTCAAGAAGAAAGTGCTGATATGGCCCTTAGAAGTGTTAAACTAAATCATCTGGAAAATAAAATAAATATAGTGACTGGAGATATAAAAGAGGCATCCAAACTTTTTGGGTTGTCCTCTTTTCATGTTGTTACCTGCAATCCACCCTATATGACTAACAACCATGGTTTAATGAATCCTGATATGCCTAAGGCAATAGCCAGGCATGAAATAAAATGCTCTCTTGAGGATGTTGTTAGAGAAACGGCCAAACTATTAAAATCTGGGGGAAGATTTTATATGGTCCACAGGCCATTTCGACTGGCAGAAATTTTTGGTGTGTTGCTTTCCTATAAATTAGAACCAAAACGTATGAAAATGGTTCATCCATTTATAGACAAGGAGCCTAACATGGTATTAATTGAGGCAGTTAAAGGTGGCAATTCAAGGATTACTGTTGAGGCTCCTTTAATTGTTTATAAAGAGCAGAATGTGTATACGGATGAAATCTATGATATTTATGGGTATTAGAAAGTTTACAAGCAGTAAAGAAAGTAGGTTTTTATGACTGGAAAATTGTATTTATGTGCCACCCCCATTGGAAATCTTGAAGATATTACTTTAAGGGTATTAAGAACTTTAAAAGAAGTAGATTTAATTGCAGCTGAAGATACCAGGCATAGTATCAAACTATTAAATCATTTTGAGATAACCACACCTATGACAAGCTACCATGAATTTAATAAGATAGATAAAGGACATTTTTTAGTAAATAAGTTATTAGAGGGTGTTAATATAGCTCTTATTACAGATGCAGGTACACCTGGTATTTCTGATCCAGGAGAGGAACTGGTTAAGTTAGCATATGAGGCTGGAATTTCGGTTACATCCTTACCAGGACCAGCAGCCTGTGTTACCGCCCTTACATTGTCTGGACTATCTACGAGAAGATTTGCTTTTGAAGCATTTTTACCCACGGATAAGAAGGAAAAACAGAATATTCTAATGGAGCTTAAGACAGAGACCAGGACAACTATTCTATATGAGGCACCTCATAGATTAAAAAAAACCTTAAAGGAATTATATGAGGAATTAGGAAACAGGAAAATATCTGTTGTAAAAGAAATTACGAAAAAGTATGAAACTGTCCTATGTACAAACTTGCAAGAAGCCATAGTTTATTATGAAGCAAATGAACCGAAAGGGGAATTTGTGCTGGTACTTGAAGGGGCTGATAAAGAAGCCCTGGTGTTAGAAGAACAATCTAACTGGAATAAACTTTCTCTTAACGAACATATGACTATTTATCTGAACAAAGGTATGGATAAAAAAGAGGCAATGAAAGCTGTTGCAAACGACAGAGGTGTTTCCAAAAGAGATATTTATAATCAATTACTTGATAAATAAAGATAAGAGCCTGAACTTCGTATATTGTAAAAACAATATAAAGTCAGGCTCTTTCTTTGAAGTTTAGTTATTCAACAATACCTGCTAATTTAGCAAGTTCTAAGATGGATTCCTTTGAAATCTTTTTACCGCAATAATCAATGAGATTATCTTTAGAACCGTTGAAAATATCAGTAGGCTCATATTTCTTTAATATGATTCTGTCTTCATCAACAAAAATTTCAAGAGGGTCTCTTTCGCTAACGCCTAAAGTCCTTCTTAGTTCAATAGGAAGTGTGATTCTTCCCAATTCATCCAATTTTCTTACAATTCCTGTGCTTTTCATATATATGTACCTCCTACAATACCTTAATAAAATAGCATACAAGATATCTAAAGTCAATAAATTAATGACATTATTTTAGCAATATTTTAGTATTTTATAGGAATAATTGTAAAAAAGGTATTAAAAAGTAAAAAAAATGTAGTTACGGAAAGAGTTTCCACTCTCTGTATGGGGGTTTTTGACTTATAAAGCATTAAGTTTTAAATGCATTCAATTTAGTAATGTATTTCTGAAACAAAGAATATAGTGTAAGTAAGAATATTTATTGAGGAACAGGTATCTTAATATACATTTCCTTAGTTGAAAGAGCGAAGGTAAGAATATGCTAAACTATTTATGGGGATTTATGATCATGATAGGAATTGTGGTCGGGGTATTGAATGGAAAGATCGATGATGTAAGCGCCACTACCCTTAATTCAGCAAAGGAAGCTATTATTCTATGCATCACTATGCTTGGAGTAATGTCTCTTTGGACGGGAATTATGCAAGTAGCGAAAGCTGCTGGAATTATTGATTCTCTGACAAAACTTTTAAATCCCATTCTGCATCTTTTATTTCCCGATATACCCAAAGGACATAAAGCACTGGAATACATAGCTTCTAATATGATTGCAAATATTCTAGGACTTGGATGGGCAGCTACGCCTATGGGATTAAAAGCCATGGAAGAGCTTAAGAAGTTAAGTAAAGAAGGAGATACAGCAAGTACGGATATGTGTACATTCCTCATAATAAACATTTCTTCACTTCAACTTATTCCAGTTAATATAATCGCATATAGAAGCCAGTATGGTTCCATAAGTCCTACGGAAATTCTTGGTGCCGGGTTGGTAGCAACCATTATATCAACCATTGCAGGGATAGTATTTGCTACTGTTGCAAGAGAGTTAAGTAAAAAAAGAAAAATATAGCTTCATAAAAAGTAATTTTCAAAGTAAATGGTTAGTTTTTTAGTAGTTATACACTAGCGTTGGATATAATGAATGATTCAATAAATCTAATAATAGGGTATAGATTGATAGAAAGGATGCCACCCAGGTTTACCTGATAATATGGCAGAGGGTAAGTTATGAAATTTTTAGTGTACATATCAGACTATATGATCCCCTTTGTAATCTTTTATATAGTGGGATTTGGATTATTAATGAAGACACCTGTGTTTCATGAGTTTACCAAAGGCGCTGAGGACGGTTTTAAGGTGGTTTTAAACATAATGCCAACCTTAGTTGGCCTTATGATTGCAATAGGCGTTTTAAGAGCTTCTGGGACCTTGAATTTGCTATCGGAATTATTAAAACCCCTAATGAATTTTATACATTTTCCATCTGAGTTGGTTCCTTTGGTTACAGTTAAATTATTTTCTTCTTCAGCTGCCACTAGTTTGGTCTTAGATATATTTAAAGAGTATGGACCAGACTCTTACTTAGGCAGGCTGACTTCAATCATTATGAGCTGTACAGAAACAGTTTTTTACACCATGAGTGTATATTTTATGACGGCTAAAATCAAGAAAACCCGTTACACCCTTGCAGGTGCCTTATTTGCTACTTTTGTTGGCGTCATTTCAAGTCTTGTATTAACGAATCTTTTGTTTAAGTAAATTAAGCTAATTAACTACATAAAAAGATTTGAAATAAGAGTAAAAAGAAGAGCAGCCAATATGACTGCTCTTCTTTCTGTAAGTGTAATATTGGATCAATTTCTAGTTGACTAAGCTATTATAAAAAGCTTGAAATACATCATCCGCAACTTTGAAGAAACCAATTTGTGAATCATAGACATAACCGCCTTTCACAAGGCGCAAAGTGGTCTTTAAATTATCCTTTGTAGTAATGGTTATGAATTTTTGTCCATCATCCACTTGAGTTTCCAATAATAAATCAATGTCATTGCCAATGGGTGTGGATTCATAGAGTGCATCTAAAAAGTGATTAAATTCGGCACTCTGAGAGACTTCTGAATTGTTACCAAGACCATTATTCCAGCTATTAAAGTTCTCATAACTAAGGGAGGAAATATTACCTTTTAAGTTTAATATATGAAAATAATCGCTGCCATCTTTTAAGGCTAGACCACCAAAACTATCATATATTTCACAGCCAAAGCCCCCATCCCATTCGTAATAAGCCATCAGTCTATAAGTACTGTCATAGCCTTTTACTGTATATATTTTTGCAACTCCTATAGTGGAGGCAAATTCTTTTGCGTAATCATCCTGAGTACTCCATTCGTCTATATTACCGGTGGTTTGCCCAATATACTCTCCTTGTAAGTTAAGTACATCTTCTTTTTTGGGTGTCATGCCATCTTCACCATAAGCAAATTTAGTATTGCTTTGAATATAAACTCTGCCTTGATATACAAATAAACCCACCATATCTTTAGAACCCTGAGATTCACCTTTAGGCAGTTCTATGAAGGGAACGGTATAACTTTTGGCATTATTGGTATCTTCAATTTGTAAAGAGTCATTCAAGATAGGGTTACTTCCAGCTAAATTATAATAAGCAGTGCCCCCTGCGGTTAAAATAATAGCAAGACTTGCAGCAGAAATTAATATTTTTTTGTTTATAGACTTTTTATTTGTCATAGTACGAGCCTCCTTCATAAGCTTTTTGGTATTGGTTTTAAAATCTTCTGATATTTTTAAGTTGTCCATGGAATTCTTATAATCTTTATTCAAACTCAAGACCTCCCTTTAAGGTTGTTTTTAATAAGCTTCTGCCCCTTGATAGCCAAGTACCTATTGTAGAAGGATTCTTGTGAAGGAGTTTGGCTAGTTCGTCAATGGAGTAATCTTCGTAATAATGCAGATGTATAACGGTGCGGTATTTAACAGGAAGATTCATGACTGCCTCCAAAACGCCGCTTGGCTCCTTGGGATTATAACTTAGAGTTTCTTCCAAGGGCATACTAAGGCGATAATAAGATGACTTTAAATGATTTTTACAAGTATTAATGGTTACCCGTAAAAGCCAGGCCTTTTCATGTTCTTCACTTACAAAGCCTTTGGTATTCTTTATTAATTTAACAAAGACATCCTGAACGATATCTTCTGCGTCGGAACTATTCTTAACATAGGTAAAGGCTAATTTTATTAACATAGTCGAGTATGTGTCTAAAACATGCTCAATATATTCATCGGTACCAAATGAATATTCCATCTAGTTCAACTCCTTTCACTTATAATACAATCAACAAGACAGATATTTTTCAAGTGATATAAATTTTTTTCTTACGAATTTCTTAATAGAGAGCTTACTAATGTTAGATAATATTTGTAAAAGAGTTATGGTTCATCAGAATGGATAGTCTTGTAAATTATATCAAAATTGAATTGACAAGGATACCCATGCATACTATAATTAAATTCTTTCGTTAGTATGGATTTCACCTACGGTTTCTTTGGCAAAATCCAAGGAAATATAACGCTTGGCAAGATATTACGAAATTTACGTTCGTTTACGGCTGCATCCTTTGGATATGCCCTCTGATGAATGGAAGTGGAAAAAATATTACTACCAGGAGGCAAATATGATTGAGGTAAAGCATCTCAAAAAATCTTTTATGGTTACAAGAAGAAATGCTGGCTTAAAAAATGCAGTCAAATCCTTGTTCCATAAAACCTATGAAGAAGTAAAAGCCCTGGATGACATCAGTTTTACCATAAAGGATGGTGAAATGGTGGGATACATCGGACCAAACGGTGCAGGGAAAAGCAGTACAATCAAAGTTCTAAGCGGTATCTTAAACCCGGACGACGGCAAGTGTATCATTAATGGATTAGTACCATGGAAAGACAGAGTAAACCATGTAAAGGAAATCGGTGTAGTTTTTGGACAACGGTCTGGACTATGGTGGGACGTACCTGTTATAGATTCTTTTGAGCTACTAAGAGATATTTATCATGTGCCGCAACATAAGTATAAGTCCAATCTGGAGGAACTGGTCACACTTCTTAATCTAAGTGAAATCATTAGAACACCAGCCAGACAATTATCTCTAGGGCAAAGGATGCGATGTGAAATTGCAGCCTCCTTACTCCATAATCCCAAAATACTATTTTTAGATGAACCAACCATTGGTTTGGATGCAGTTTCAAAAATTGCAGTAAGAAACTTTATCCTGCAATTAAACGAAAAACATAAGACTACAGTTATTTTAACCACCCATGATATGCAAGATATTGAAACCCTAACCAAAAGAATTGTACTAATTGGCAAAGGTAAAATACTCTTGGATGGCAGTATTGAAGAAATGAGGAGACAATTTGGCAATAGCAAGCAGATTATACTTGACTATGTTGGGAAAGAGTTAAATCTATTTGAGGGAATGAGGCTTGTATCCAATGTGATTTCTAAGGATGAGGTCAAGGATTCTAAGCTATCAGGTCATGCAATCATTGAAGTAGATACAGCCGCCATAGAGGTCTCAAAAGCAATTGGATTATTGTCAGAACAAGTAGAAGTAAAAGATATATCTGTAACCGGAACTAAGATAGAAGATGTAGTTGTTAACCTATATAAACAGTATGAAATATAGGAGGAGACAAATGCAAACATCAAATCCAAAGTACGCCTGGATTCCCATAGTATCAGACGCCGGAAAGGTAAGGTTAATTTGAAAAAGTATATATCTTTTTTTAGGCTTCGATTTATCAATGGACTGCAATACCGGGCCGCAGCTCTTGGTGGTATTGCTACCCAATTTCTTTGGGGTGGTCTTACTATATTATTATATAAAGCTTTTTATGAAGCAGATACAAGGGCCTTTCCGATGGGAATAGGTGAAGTTATAACATATACATGGCTGCAACAGGCATTTTTAGCCTTATTTATGGTGTGGTTTTTTGAAAATGATATATTTGATGCAATAAGTAATGGTAATATCGCCTATGAGATTACCAGGCCTATTAACCTTTATGATATGTGGTTTACTAAAAATGTAGCAAGCAGGTTATCTAAGGCAGTACTTCGTTGTATGCCAATATTAATTTTAGCAGCCGTTTTGCCTAAACCCTATGGAATTATGCTGCCACCGGATATAGGTGCTTTTCTATGGTTTTTCATTACTATGATTCTTGGAACCCTGGTTGTAGTAGCATTTTGTATGTTGGTGTATATTGTGACCTTTTATACACTTTCCTCCTTAGGAGTAAGAATTGTTGCCTCTTCTGTAGTGGAGTTTTTAGCAGGAGCAGTTCTTCCCCTGCCCTTCTTTCCAGAGAATATGCAGAAGATCATGAACCTACTTCCCTTTGCAGCAATGCAAAATGTTCCCCTTAGGGTTTTTACCGGTAATTTATCAGGTCATGCGTTATATAAGGCTGTGGGACTACAGCTCTTTTGGTGTCTTGCCCTAATTTGCCTCGGTAAATACATGATCCAAAATGCGCTTAAGAAATTGGTGGTACAAGGAGGATGATTCGTTTATGAAACTATATTTAAAATACATATCCATTCATATGAAAAGTATCATGCAGTATAAGATGTCATTTTTTTTAACAGCCTTAGGGCAGTTCATGGTATCTTTTAATGTTTTTTTAGGCGTCTATTTTATGTTTTTACTGGTACCTAAAGTAAAAGGTTATTCCTTTGGAGAGGTGTTATTATGCTTTTCTATTATTTTAATGCAGTTTGCTCTTGCTGAATGTTTTGCCAGGGGTTTTGATTCTTTTTCGTCAGTTATAAGTAATGGAGAATTTGATAGAATTATGGTGAGACCCAGAAATGAAATTATTCAGGTTTTAGGGAGCAGGTTTGAATTCACAAGAATTGGGCGTATGTTGCAGGCCATTATCATGTTTGTCTACAGTATTTATAAAAGTGATATAGATTGGGATTTCTACAAAGTAATAACCCTATTGTTTATGTTAATTGGTGGCTTTGCAGTTTTTTGTGGATTGTTTCTTATCTATGCAGCTCTATGTTTTTTCACAACCCAGGGTTTGGAATTTATGAATATATTTACAGACGGAGCCAGGGAGTTTGGTAAATATCCTGTAAATGTATATGGTAAGGGTGTGCTACTATTCTGTACTTATGTCATTCCCTTTGCTTTATTTCAGTATTATCCCCTGCTTTATCTGTTAGAAAAAACAACAAATAAAGTGAATATGGTGCTACCGCTTGCATCCATCTTGTTTTTATTTCCCTGTTTTATTTTGTGGAAGATTGGATTAAGACATTATAAATCAACTGGTTCCTAAGTAAGGAAAATAAAGAGGATTACTTGTTAATAAAAATTTACAAATACATGAATAATATATCTAATAGAAATGGCGTATTTGCTGTCCAAAGAACAGGTATCAACCTATTGTAAAATGAAGCAACTAGGCATATTAATATAACTGAAACCCTCACAAATAGGGACACCTATGCAAACTTAAGTCATTTTTAAATACAAATGACTTAAGTTTGCATAGGTGTCCCTATTTGTTTATTTATTTTGTTCTTTCATCCAAAGGTCCATTCTATCTGCAATGATATCAAATTGAGCAGGACCAATATCTAATAAGAACTTATGAAAATCCTTTAAGTTAAAATTATCCATTAGACCTTCTTTGGCAGTTTTTTTCAGTTCCATAAATTCCAAGTAACCTATACCGTATTGTGGATAAAGGGCTGGTTCTTCTATCATGGTTGTGTATAAAAGATCTACGGTTGCACTTTTTGTAAGACCAAAATCTTTCAGATATGCGGCTGTATCTGAAATGGTCCACCCTTCATAATTTATACCAATATCCAACCTGCAATATAAGGCCATATTAGCCGCCATATTTGCTTCCATAAAAGCCGCCAGATTACCTGAAAAACCAGCCAGGGAGTAAGAATAAAACTCCACATAAGTTGCCCAGCCTTCAGCGTAACCGCCAAAATCTAATAAACTTCTAATTGGTGAGGGGTTGGTATTTCTAAAATATACTGCTTGGTATAAATGTCCGGGATAACCTTCATGTGCAAGCGTATTAAATATCTGATCCAGATTATAGTCTGGATTTTTATTAATATAAATAATATTGTTTTTGTAATTGTCGATAGCAGGTACTAAATACATAGCAGGGCTTAAATGCTCCTGCAGGGACTTATGCACATACTTTACATTATATTTAACTTCGGGGCATTCGGGAAAATCTTTTTTGATAGCGGATTTTAAATATTCAAGTATTTCTACAGGGTCAGTCAAAGGATAGGATAGGGCGGCAGCTTCCTCATAAACATTGGTATCTTTGGTCATAAGGGAATTAAGAGTAACTAAATTAGTGGCTAATGAGGTATCAAGCATAGTTATAATTTCACTAATAGGTCTTGATGAGCCGGTATTAGACCGGAATAAATATTCATAGTATTCCTTCCCTTTAGGAAAA
>DALYNO010000002.1:0-3335 GCA_031975295.1 Anaerocolumna sp.
TTATTTATTTCTGCCTTTATATTAGCGAAAGGAATTGGTATTACACTTATGAATACCAATAATAGAAATACAAATACTTTTTTCAATTTTATTCTCATTTACTATACCCCCTATTATTATGAAAAGTATCAATTATTTCTTATTATAAGGTCCAAAATACAATAATACTCACATTGACTCACATTTTTTGTTGCGTCATAAATGAAAAAGGAACTATCTTCATCCATTTTACTATCTTTTACAGCATTTTACCAGACATTTACTTAACTTATAACTTATAATTATTGTACATTTTCCTTCTCTTTAGGAAAATCTTAACTTTTTTTAGGAAATTTTAAGAAAAACTACATTTAATTTTTAATATATGAATGGTATTATATCATATCCCTAAATATTACAAAAATGGAGGAATTTAGAATTGAAAAGATATAAGCACTATTTCTGTCTTATCATAACAAGTCTCTGCTTCGTATTAATACTATCACTATCCTCAGGAATTAATGCTAAGGCGGCAGAAAATCATAATGTGGGTGAAGTAACTGCCCTTGCAGGTATTACAGTTGATAAAAACGGTAACGTCATAACCAAAAAGAAAACTGTTACCAGAGAAGAATTTGCCCAGATGCTCGTGTTAGCTTCTCCTTATGCTGGTGAAGCAAATAGTACTGCCACCCGCAAATTATTTAAAGATGTACCAGCAAACAATCCAAAAGCGTCTTATATCCAAATAGCTGTGTCCAAAGGCTATATGAGAGGTTACCTTGGGGGAATGTTTAGACCTGCTAAAGCAATTACCTTAAAAGAAGCTATTTATGGAACTCTCGGTATTCTTGGGTACACCAATGAAGATTTTACCAATTCCTCCACAGGCAGATACGAAAAATATAAGGAGCTTGGTCTTGGTTTAAACATATTAAAAAATGAATCAGGCACCCTAACAGTAACAGATTGCCAGAATCTATTTTATAACCTTTTGAATGCAAAGCAAAAGTCCGGTGAAATATATGCCAAGACATTGGGTTATGAACTAACTTCCAAGGATAAAATCGATGCTGACGAGCTCTTAAATACGAAATTAGAAGGACCATTTCTTGGCTCTGATAATTGGCAGAAAAATAGAAATGTAAAACTTTCCTCTTATACTATATATAGAAACAATAAAAAGACTACTTCTAAAAATTTTCAAAGTACTGATATTATTTATTTTTCCAAGGCAATAAAAACAATATGGATCTATAACGACAAATCCTATGGTATTATTGAAAATATCTCCTATTTACAAAATGAACCTCAAGATATTACCATATCAGGTACTACTTATGCCATCGAAACCCCTAAGGCAATGAAAAAAACACTAAACAGTAATACCATTAAGAAAGGCTCTCTTGTTGCTATCCTCCTAGGAAAAGATAGCAAGGCCTCCTTCCTATATCCAATTGATATGATCCGTGCTAATAATGACTGGAAAGCAAAACTTGCTTCGGATTTAAATGATTATACAGTTTATAAAAATGATGAGAAGTCTAGCAGTGCCAATATTGCTAAGGGAGATATTTTATACTACAGCAAACCCATTAAGACTGCCTGGGTTTATAATAAATCAACTTTTGGCTCTCTGGATTCTATTACTTATAATCAGGCAGAGCCTCAGGAAATGACTGTAGCTGGTAAAACCTATGCTATTGACAATCCTAAATACATAAGAACCTTAATGAAAACGGAATCTATTCAAACAGGTATGCCTGTGGTTCTCTTATTTGGGTGGGAGAATAAAATCGCAGATATCTTACCTTTAACCGGCATCGTAGCAAAAGGGAATTGGGAACAGAAATTAACTTCTTCCCTAACTGATTATACAATCTTTAAAAATGGTATAAAAATCACCGGCAGCAGTATAGAGAGCTATGACTTAGTTTATTACTCAAATACGCTTAAAAACATCTGGGTTTATGATAAAAAAGTCTATGGAGTTCTTAATTCCATAAGTCCCTCTGTAACCACACCGGAAGAAATTGTAGTTGCCGGAAAATCATATTCCTTAAAACAACCTGCACTTAATACCTACAATACCACAGTTTCAGATAACCTATTAGAGAATTCCTGGGGTAAGAGATTACGTGACAATGGATTACATACTGGTGACAATGTTGTTGTTCTCTTTGGCTATGATGGTAATGTGGCAGATATCTTATCTGTAAGTCAGCTTCCTGTAACCATTACAGGTTATGTGCTAAGTGTGCAAGATAAAGTGGTACAGGATGTTAACCAGATTAGCAGTGTAAAACAGGTAATTAACCTTGTAGATACAGAAGGATTTTTAAGAGAATTTCCTTGTAACAATAATACTATAGATAAAGGTTCTCTTGTGGAAATAAATTTTAATTTAGGTCAAACCACCATAAAGGAACTGCAGGCTTCCTCTTCTTTATATGATATTAAAAGCAAAAAAATGGCTAGTAACGTTCGCATTCTCGCTGTCAAAGGTCAAAGCTATGCCACTTTGTCCCCATCCGATTTAGAGGAAATCTCATGGGCAGATGGTGCTGTCTCTTATTACAAGACAAATACTTCCGGAGAAGTAACGGATATTATTCTATACAATATTGCCAACTCTGGTTATCAGTTTGGAATTTTGCAAAAAGTAACCTACAGTGATTATGGCGACAGTGCACAACTTCACTTTATGATAGATGGAAAAGAAACCAACTTAACAACGGATAATTTAAATTTGAACTTAAATCTTGGTGTCAAAAGTGTGCTTGTAGAAAATAACGAAGTAAAGGATATACAGTCACTCAATGAAGTACGAATTTCCTATGTCAGCGGCAAACAGGCTAATACTGGTGATGGGGTATATAGAATTTCAGATAATGTACAGGTATACTTTAGTAAGGATGATAAATATTACGCTGGTTCACTTGATCAAATAAAAGATTATAACAGTGTACGTGTAAATGGATTCTTAGAAAAATCACAAGGACCTATTTGCATAATTGTAATATCAAATTAAGAAAGGACCAGATGGTTTATGATAAAAATCAGTCTAAAAAAATTAAATAAAAAGAAAGCTATAAAGTGGATACTCATACTAGCTGTACTTATCTTTATAGGATACTCTTTCTTACATAAAGGTAATCCTGCACAGCAAGCCACAGAAGTTATCTCAACGAATCCTGTATTTGGAAATGTTGAGACATTTATTTCAGGAACTGGAACACTTAGCCCTGCTGATCAATACGAAGTTAAATCTTTAGTGAAAGGTACCATACTTGAAGCACCCTTTGAGGAAGGTGATACCGTAACCAAGGGAGAACTACTCTTCCAGATAAGTACAC
>DALYNO010000002.1:3345-25616 GCA_031975295.1 Anaerocolumna sp.
GTGTAAAAAGGGCAAAATCCTCCTATGAAGATATAGTTGACAAAAAAAACAACTTAAACCTATATGCTAAAAAAAGTGGTTACATAAAAAAACTCTACATAGCTGAAGGAGAATCTGTTACTCCCGGTAAAACCATTGCAGATATTTATGATAACTCCACCTTATATCTTGATGTGTTATTTCCCTCCGAAGAGGCCAATAAAGATTGGATTGGCAAAAAAGCCACTATATCTCTTGCAGCAATCGGTGAAGAAATAAAAGGTGTAGTAACCAATGTCAGTAGTATGGATGAGGTTATGGCAGGTGGTATCTTAACCAATAAGGTTACTATTTCGGTGGAAAATCCCGGTGGAATTCAGTCTGGTGATATTGCAGATGCGACTGTTTCAGGTGTTAGAAGCAGCACTACAGGTGCGTTTCGCGCCGCTGTTGAAACAACATTAATTGCAGATTCAGAGGGTACTATCATAAGCCTGCCAGTTAAGGAAGGACAGTATATAAAAGATAATACTTTGGTACTTACCCTATCCTCCAAAGATTTGGATAGACAAATTGAAAATGCTGAAATTGGAATTGAGGAAGCTGAACTCTCTCTGAAATCTCAAGAAAACCAAATGCAGCAATATACCGTTGAATCTCCCATATCCGGCACTGTAATAATCAAGAATAAAAAACAGGGAGACACCATTGATCCTTCTGCTGATGCAGCAGCAAGTTCCATGGCGACTATATATGATATGTCTTATTTAACTTTTCAGATGAATATTGATGAGCTGCAAATCAGCAGTGTAAAAATAGGTCAGAAAGTATCTATTACAACAGAAGCTATTTCGGATAAAACCTTCGAAGGTGTTGTTGATCGTATTAGTCTAAAAGGTAATACAAACAATGGTGTAACTTCTTATCCTGTAGTTATAAAAGTTGTTGCATTTAATAATCTGCTTCCCGGAATGAATGTAAATGGCAAAATATTAATGCAGGAAGCAAATAATGTATTAACCATTCCTAGCTCTGCTTTACAAAAAGGCAATATAGTCTATGTTAAAACAGATGAAATTATGGAAGGGCAAGACCCCACTGTACCAAAAGGATACAAACCTGTAAATGTGACAATTGGACTTAACGATGGAATCAATGTAGAAATCAAATCAGGACTTAGTGAAGGAGATGCTGTTTATATTCCTTTTGAAAATAATGTATCGGGCTACTATGATCAATATGAATACTAGGAGCGTATCACAAATGGATAATGAAATTCTAATTGAACTGAAAGATATCTTCAAAATATACCATATTGGTGATACGGAGATAGCCGCTAATAATGGTATAAACATAACCATTAACCGAGGAGAAATGGTTGCCATTGTAGGTAAATCAGGTAGTGGAAAGTCAACTATTATGAATATTATCGGGGCCCTTGATACTCCCACCAGCGGTCAATATATATTAAACGGTAATGATGTTAGTAAATTAAAAGACGATGATCTTGCAGAAATCCGAAATAAAACGATAGGTTTTATTTTTCAGCAATACAATTTATTGCCAAAACAATCTGTACTCGAAAATGTAGGGCTTCCACTCATGTATGCTAGAGTTGGTGATAAGGAACGCAAAAAACGATGCATGGAAGCCCTTAAAAAGGTGGGGCTTGACGATAAATATCGTAACTTACCTTCTCAGCTATCAGGAGGACAACAACAAAGAGCCTCCATCGCCAGAGCTTTAGTTGGAAGGCCTTCCCTCATCTTAGCAGATGAACCAACAGGTGCATTAGACAGCAGAACCAGCAGAGAGGTACTTGATCTGTTAAAAAAACTGCATTTAGATGGAAATACCATTGTAATAATTACGCATGACAACTCTATTGCAGTCGAAGCTGAGAGAGTTATAAAAATTTCTGATGGAGTGGTGATTTTTGACGGAGATGTAAAGGAGTATAAAAATGAAATTAAGGCTAACGCTTAAAGTGGTGTGGAATAACATAGTTGGCAACCGAATGAGATCATTTTTAACAATGCTTGGTATGATTATTGGTGTTGCCTCAGTCATTATATTAGTAAGTGTTATGCAAGGCTTCGCTAACCAGATGATTGACTCCTACTCCAGTATGGGGATCAACAATATTACCATATCTCTGCAAGGCAGAAATGGTAATTTGATGTTTACAGAAGATGATATGTACCAATATGCCATAGAACATGCAGATAACTTGTTAGGTGTTTCCCCTAATGTATCATCAAATGGAAGTTTAAGTAAAAAAACCAAAAAAGTGGAGTATTCCACCATTACAGGAATCGATGAAAACTATATTAATATCATGAAAAAGAATATACAGAAAGGTCATAATATAACTTATTCTGATATTGCCATTAAAAATAAAGTATGTATCATTGGTGCTTATGTAAACAATCAATTATTTAATGGGAATGCAAACCTTGGTGATACAATTCGGCTTAATGGTGAGGAATTTGTCATATGTGGAATATTGGCACAAACCTCCAATGGTACAGAGTGGTCAGAAGATAATGCCTTTTATATCCCCTATACAACTGCCATGCGCCTAAATGGTATCTCAAGTGTAAACAGTTACACCTTTTTTGTTAAAGACAGCAATCTGGTGCCCTTAGAAACAACCAATCTTCAAAATTACTTATTTAAGACATATAGAGATTCTAAACTGTATAAAGTAACAAATTACATGGATATGTTGACTGATATTAACCTGCAAATGGGAATTCTCACCTCAGTTATTGCAGGTATCGCAGGTATCTCTTTGCTGGTAGCTGGAATTGGTATTATGAATATTATGCTGGTATCTGTTTCTGAAAGAACAAGGGAAATCGGCATTCGTAAATCCCTTGGCGCCAAACATAAGGATATCATGCGCCAATTTGTATTAGAAGCCGCTGCAACCAGCAGTATTGGCGGGTTACTTGGAATCCTTCTAGGCGGTGCAGGAGCCATAACAGCAGGTAATCTGGTTAAACTAAATGCCACTCCCTCAATTGATATCGTAATGCTTGCTTTTGGTATATCTGCTGGTATTGGCATACTATTTGGATACCTGCCAGCTAAAAAAGCAGCTAAGCTAAATCCTATTGATGCCTTAAGAAGTGAATAAATCAATGCATAAACTAATTAGCTATTAGCTATATATTCCTGAGCCTGCAGAAAGATCAATAGACTTCTCTTGTAGCAATCATAAAACTTTATGACACAAGAAGGAGTTTCTCATTCTTTCTACAGGCTATATATTCGTTAACCTCTATTAACCAAAATGACCGGTTACATAATCCATAGTTTTCTTATTGGCAGGGCTTGTAAAGATCTTTTCCGCCAAATCATATTCCACTAAATCTCCAAGTAAGAAGAAACCTATTTTATCTGCAATACGTGAGGCCTGCTGCATGTTATGAGTCACAATAACAACTGTATAGGTCTTTTTTAATTCCGCTAATAAATCCTCTATTTTATATACGGAGATAGGATCTAATGCACTTGTAGCTTCATCCAATAAAATGACCTCCGGATTCAATGCAATTGTTCTGGCAATACAAAGACGCTGCTGCTGTCCGCCTGATAGTGATAATGCACTTTTTTGTAATCGGTCTTTTACCTCTTCCCAGAGAGCGGCGGCTTTTAAACTACTCTCTACAATTTCTTCTAGTTCACCTCTTCTTTTTCCATAATATTTTGGTGCATATGCAATATTATCATATATACTTGTGGGAAAGGGGTTAGGCTTTTGAAAAACCATTCCTATTCTCTTTCTAAGTAGCATAGGGTCAATTCTATTGTGATAAATATTAATGTTATCATAAATGACTTCTCCAGTAATTTTGCAGTTTGGAATAATATCATTCATTCTGTTTAGCACCCTTAAAAAAGTAGATTTGCCACATCCGGAAGGTCCAATCAATGCCGTAATCTCGTTTTTTTCAATCTCTACATTTATATTGTTTAAGGCTTGTTTCTCTCCATAATAGAGATTTAGGTTTCTGGTAGAAATAATGCCCATTATTTAACACTCACTTTCTTTTTAAATATATTTGCAATTACATTAGCTGAAAGGTTAATAATAAACACTAAAATCATTAATATTGCTGCCATTGCATATGGAACCCAGTCTGGTGCGCCGCCTTCTGTTGCATACAAATAAAGTTGTACTGTTAGACCAGCACCTGGCTCCACTATATGTTTTATGTAATTTGTTGGCATAGCATAATCCACACCTGCCGTATAGATCAATGCTGCAGATTCACTAATAATTCTTCCTGTACTTAAAATAATTGCAACAACGATTCCTGGCAGTGCACAAGGTAACAGTACAGTATGAATAATATGAAGTTTCGAAGCTCCCAGGGCATATGCCGCTTCTTTATAACTTGGATTTACTTGCATGAGTGCTTCTTCTGTAGTGCGAATCATGGTAGGCAGAACAATAAGGGCACAGGTAAGAGAACCTGATAACATAGAACCACTTCCACTTCCAATTCTTAAGGTATTCACAAAGAAAGCTAAACCAAACAAGCCGTATACAATAGAGGGTATGCCAGCTAAGATTTCAATGGCAAAACGAAAGGCAGAAATAGTCATACCAGTTCCCCCATATTCCGAAAGATAAATTGCTGTGCCTATACCAAGGGGAATAGAAACCACAAGTGTTATGAAAACCGTATATAAGGTATTCATAATCATTGGTCCAATACCATAAGTTTCATTTAATCGGGAAGGTGCTGTCGTTAGAAACTCCCAAGTAATATAAGGAACTCCTTTTATAATGAGGAATGAAATAATTGCTACTACTAAAACAACCACTGCACCAGTAATTGTATAGATCAATCCTCGTACAGCAATCACTCCAGGTTTTATTCGCTTTTCATAGGTATGAATCGTTCTATCCATTTATATTACCTGCCTTTTTCATAAAGAAATGGAATATAGAATTGATGATGAATATAAAAATAAAAAGTACTAATCCGATTCCTATAAGGACCCCTCTTGTCTGGTCTGTAGCATAAGACATTTCCGTAACGATAGCAGTTGTAAGAAATCGTACAGGTTCTAGCATAGCTGGCATTTGTGGTATATTACCTGCTACCATCATAACTGCCATGGTTTCTCCAATTGCTCTTCCTACCCCTAGAAGTACAGCGGCCATTATTCCTGACTTGGCGGCAGGTAATATAACAGTAAATAGAGCGTATTCTTTTCGGACACCCAAGGCATATGCCGCTTCCAGATAACCTGGATTTACTGCATTAATACTAGCCTCACTTACACTGATTATGGTAGGCAATGTCATAATTGTTAAAACTATGATAGCCGAAAACATTGTTAGACCGGAAGAAAGATTGAATATTTTTTGTACAAAAGGTACTATAAATATTAAACCTATAAACCCATATATTACAGAAGGGATACCAGCCAGCAAGCTTATAATTGCTCTAAGCACTGATCCTAATTTATTTGGCATTAATTGACCTATAGCTAGTGCAACCAGTATGGAAATCGGTACTGCAATCAATACAGTAAAAAATGTTGAATAAAATGAGGATAAAATAAACGTTAATATTCCATACTGAGGAGGCTCATTAGCTGAATTCCAGACAGGTCCGAACAAAAATTCTTTTAGTCCTGCCATTAAGATACTTGGACCTCCATTAGCAATCATAAATATACCGATTAGTACAACAGATAGAATTGTTATGAATGCAAAGAAAAAAATAATAGCTTTAAAAATACTGTTATAAATATATACTTTCTGCTTATTCATATCTTCTCCTTTAGAATGAATGATCGGCACTGCTAAAGAGCAGTGCCAATCATAAATTCTGATATTAAAATTCATTTATAGTCTTAAGAATACTCTAATTTTTATAAACCCTTGAACCAGTTCACAATAATAATAACGAAAAATTTTTATCAAATTACACAACTACTATTTAATTAACGATCTATTTAGATTTCACTAATGAATCCGCTGTGTTTATACGCTACATTATTTCGTTACTGTAACTTTACATCTAGCTGTTTTATTACCATCTTTGGTAGTAACTGTAATATATACCGTACCAGTTCCTTTAGCTGTAACAACACCAGTGGAAGAAACAATTGCTACCTCTTTATCGGAAGTAGTATAAGTAACACTTTTATTGGTGGCATTAGAAGGATTAATTTTTGCTTTTAATGCAAGCGTTTTACCAACAACAAGGGTAGCACTTGTTTTACTTAATTTAACACTTGTTACTGGGTTAGAAACTGTTACCTTACAGGTCTTTGTTATATTAGTTCCATCATTAGTCTTAACTGTAATTGTTGCAGTACCTGTATCTACACCAACAATCATACCAGTGGATGAAACAGTGGCGACAGCTTCATTGGAAGATATATATGTTAAAGTCTGCTTTGTTGTATCAGCAGGAATGAAATTAGCAGTTAAAGAATATTTAAAGCCTGGTTTAATATGAATAGACGTACTTCTTAAAGTGATATCTGTTGCTTTTACCCTAACAAGATTATTCTTAACAAATCCCATTTTATCAATAATAGTCTGACCCTCTGCACTAGCAATGAAATCTAAGAAGGTCTGTGCTTCTTGAGAGATTGCTTTTGATTTGTTAGAAACAAGCAGAAAAGGTCTCTTAATTGCATAGGTCCCATCAGCTACAGAATATTTCGAAGGTTCTACTCCATCAATCTTTATAGCCTTTACCTTCGTTTCATCAAGATCTCCAAGGGACATATATCCAATGGCTCCAGAGTTGTTCTGAATAGAAGTTTGCATTACTCCAGTACTTGCAAGAGAACCGTCAAGATTAACATCATAACCGCTTGGAAGAGCTTTTCCATAATCTACTTTAAAGAAATCTTCGAAACAGCTTCTAGTACCAGAGCCAGCTTCACGACCAAATGGAGCAATTTTAACACTTGTTGTGTATGAACCTGTAATCTGATTCCAATTTAAATTTGAAGTATCCTTTGTAAAGATTTTATATAGTACTTCTGGAGAAATTTCATTCATTGGATTCTTTTTATTTACAGCAACAGCAAGTCCATCCATACATATTTGTACTTTATTAAGGATTGCTGATTCTTCAGTTGTTAATTCTCTACTAGACATACCAAAATCAACTTTAGAATCCTTGGCATCACTGATACCTGCACCTGAGCCGGTAACATTTTGTTCAACAATTTTAATGCTAGGATTTTTAGCCATAAATGCCTCTGCAAGAGCTTGAATTAAAGGATTTACGGATGTGGAGCCAGATAATACAACTGTTTTTGTAGTTGCGGTTGCTGCTAATACGGAATCTGGAGTTTGAACGTAAGAAAGGTTAGAGAACATCAATGCTACTAATAGAACTACTGATAAAAACTTCTTCATAGAATTTCTCCTTAAATTTGATATTTTATTTACATTCCTAAGTACTTGCTTATCATAGATTATTAATGTAAAAGTAAATACCATAAAAGGAGATCATTTGTTTATTATCGGTAAAGTTATTGTTAACTTTTTCCATTTCACTTTGTTTTTTTCCGCTTTAAAGGTATGTAACAAAAAATGACTATCCTAAACCATCAAGTTTAGAATAATCATTATTTTGTCTTTTAGAGTATGGTTAATAACAAATATATCAAGGATACCAAAAAGAAGCATTGCATTACGAGTATTTTAATGCAATGATATTAATATTGTTTATAACTACATTTCCACCAAATTCAGTACGTCAAGTGGCTTTTCTATTTGGATAAATCCAGGCTTTCTCCCTGAGGGTTGTGTTGTTCCTTCTTGTAAATACCAAGCTGCCTGAACCGCTTTCATTCCAAGCCTTCTAGCAGTCTCCAGCTCATTACTCCCCCCATCTCCAATATATATACATTCCCCTGGCTTCACAGAAAAGCTATTCATACATCTTATAAAAATCTCCTCATCCGGCTTTTCAATCCTCTGTTCATAAGAAAGGTAAATAGCATCAAAACATGGAAATAGCTGGCTTCTTCTGATTACATCAACTTCTTCAGAAAAACAGTTACTTATTAGTCCGATTAAAAATCCCCTGTCTTTTAATATTGAAAGCATTGGAATAATTTCAGAATGTAAATGCCTAAAACATTCTTCCTTTGCCTTTCTACGTTTTTCTACAATCTTCTTTAAAAGCGTATCTGAGTAACAATGATTCTCTCTAAGAATCATTTCTATCACCTCCTCAAATGTCACCTTCCCTACAGAGCGGTCATGTTCAGTGGGGTGCCACAGCGACTGAAATTTATTCTCTGGAATTCCTGCATCCTCCGCCATTTGAGTTCCAAAATATAATGGACTATGATAGTGTGTAATCAGCGTTTCAAACATATCAAAAATGATTGCTCGTGTCATTTTTTCCCTTCCTGTAAAGTTTATTTGTGTTTACTTGAATTAAGTTTATTTCATAAACAACAGTCAGTTTTATTTATAACTATCATAATAACTACTTTCATCCTACACTACTTTTTTCATCTGCTTAAATATTAAAATCTGGACTTATCATAGTTATAGGGTATGCTTGTACCAACAATTACATCTTCAATCTTATCTATAATAAGCCAATCGTCCATATTCCCTTGATGATCAAATGCTAATGGTGGATCTATTTTATGTATGTCATTAAACTCCACCAGACATAAGCACTTTTTTAACCAACGTTCTTTTTGCTTTTGGGTTAAGTTCAACTTATCTTGATTGTCATTCAGTGTTCTAATCATCTCATCCTTTGTTAGTTTAACAAAGTTTTGAACATATTTTACTGTTGCATAAGCAGAGATAAGAGCGGTTCCTTTTTCCATAAAATAAAGAATTTCTCCCGCAAACACTCGACTATGTGGTATTTTGCGGCCAGCAGCCCCTCTTACAACCATTGTCTTTGTTTCAGATAGAATTTTATCTAAAACACGCTCTCCCTTTTTACCAGTATTATCACAATAAACCAAATGCACCATGTATACTTTCCTCACTTTCTGTAGTATAAATAATATTCTATAAAGTCTTAGTTAATCAAATCATAAGTCTTGCTTATAGAATAATAATTATTGAATAAAAACTGCTGGTAAGAATCTTATTTATGGAATTATTTCCTGTTTATAATATTCTTCCAGTTTAATATGTACGATGCCTTTAACACAGGTAAATGCAGCAGAAGTATGCTGCGACCCACGTACAATGAATAAAGTAACCATTAGAACCCCAGCAGGCTCCGATTATGAAACTAAAACTTTTACCTGCTTTAAGCATGGAAGTGTTACACCTGTGGAAACCTGTTACGAAACCTTACATTATGAACATGTTATGGATCAATGTAAATACTGCGGAACTATTTGGAGTAATAATAAAGTCTTTACTGGAAGAACCCACTCTAACCCACATCACTAAATATATGTAAACCAACCATCCTTAAAGAAATCCATATTTATTATTGAAAAATAAAAAATGTACTTAATGAAGTTATAAGAAATATCCGCTATTAAAAGTAACGGATACTTTTTATAACTTTCATTATTATGTGATATTTTCTGATATATTCATTTCACTTTACTCTTTCATACTATGTTTTTTAATACAATGGGGTCTGGAATAACATCTGAACCTGTCCAACCTGCTAAAAAAAACAAATGATATAACTGATCAACAGGTAAATCTTTTTTTGTGCCATTATAAGTAATAGTCATGATTAACCTCAATAAACATTTATAATCTTGAGTACACTATTAGGATTAAGGACTATAAGATAAACAATTAAAAATTGATAACTATACCTATTTATATAACACCAAATTCAGTTAAGATACTCTGCAACCTACATTTTTCATGCTCCATAACAGGAAATAGAGGATTATATAAATAGTGTTGTAAAACATCAGCATCTTTTAATACTTCATCAAACGTAGAATGAGTAATCGCCTTAGAACTGTGGTTACGAATAGCTGAACATATCAAATCTGTTTCATTCTCAGTTGTTAATGACAAATCCTCAAGAATTTGACGTGCCAAAACTGCACCATGCTCAGCATGATTTTCAGTATTCATGGCTTTGTAAGAATGTAAATCATGTAACATACCAACCATGGTCGCTAATTCAACATCTTCATTTCTTTTGAGAGCTATAATAGCACATGTTTGTGAAACTCCATAAAGATGGAGATACCCGCACCTTCTTTCTTGATTGTCCTTCATATTTAATAAAATTTTATCAATATGCTCTCGAAGCATTTCAATGCGATTTTCCATTTCTTCACCATGTTCATTATATAATTGATTTTTATCAGTATTGTCCATCTCTACCTCCACCCTTAATATAAAATATAGCATTTAGTTAGCATCTGTGAAAGAAAGGCGAAATAACTTTACCAGCAGGTTTATTGCTATCTGCACATTCTTCATCCTTTTATTATGTTACTTCACCTAATTTCAAATATCTCAATACATAAAATCCATATACTTACATATTAATATAATCCAACACATAATACCATAAATTTAACATTAATATTTCATATATTTTCCTGTTCGCTTCCTGCCCATATTTTTCTTGACAACCTCTCTAATCATGCTATACTTAAAAAGGTCTAAATCCCCATAAAAACAAGGTCTATACAATGGGTAATCGAGTGTTCGTGACCTTCCACTCGTAAAACAAAACTAAAGGAGAATTTCATATGAAAACCAAACAGGTTCACTTCTTAACCCAGGCTGCTATGATTGCAGCTCTTTATGTCGTGCTGACCTTTTTAGCAAATGCGCTAGGTCTGGCTTCTGGTATTATTCAGGTTCGTTTATCTGAAATGCTTACCATTCTTCCCTATTTTACATCTGCTGCTATACCAGGTGTTACCATTGGGTGCTTACTTAGTAACATATTAACAGGCTGTAGTCTGTTAGACATCGTCTTTGGAACAATTGCCACTCTCATTGGTGCCTTTGGCTCTTACCTTTTGAGAAAGCATAAGTTTCTTGTACCTCTCCCGCCAATCATCGCTAATATTATAATCGTTCCCTGGATTCTACGCATAAGCTATGGTGTACCAGATGCAATTCCTTACATGATGGCTACTGTAGGCATGGGTGAAATCATTTCATGCGGAATACTTGGCATGATACTATTATTTTCCTTGGAAAAATATAAACATATTATTTTTAAACAGGATTAATAAGAACATATTTGGGCTATACGAAGGTAATTAGGATTTTATAAGATATATCTTTACATTTATTAGAACTATAATCCAGGCATAACGAATTGCCAAAGTAAAAATAAAAGGTTAATTATGCATAGACTTATAATACAGCCATGGCATAATTAACCTTTATTCACATTAATTCGTTTATTGTTACCCTATATATCTCTTATAATTCACAATTGTTAACTGTACGAGGGAATGGAACAACATCTCTAATATTACCCATACCTGTAAGGTACATAACACAACGTTCGAATCCAAGTCCAAAACCTGCATGTCTTGTAGAACCATATTTTCTAAGGTCTAAATAAAATCCATAATCCTCTTTCTGAAGTCCAAGCTCGTCCATTCTAGCAACTAACTTGTCATAATTATCTTCTCTTTGGCTTCCACCGATAATTTCTCCGATTCCTGGTACTAATAAATCCATAGCAGCAACAGTTTTGTTATCGTCATTGAGTTTCATGTAGAAAGCCTTAATATCCTTAGGATAGTCTGTAACAAAAACAGGTTTTTTAAATACTTCTTCTGTTAAGTATCTTTCATGTTCAGTCTGAAGATCACTGCCCCACTTAACTTTATATTCAAACTTGTCATTATTCTTTTCTAAGATATCGATTGCTTCTGTATAAGTAACATGACCAAATTCAGCATTCATAACATTAGTTAATCTCTCTAAAAGACCCTTGTCCACAAAGGAATTAAAGAATTCCATTTCTTCTGGTGCATGTTCTAATACATAACGAATCACATATTTAATCATTCCTTCTGCTAAAACCATGTCGTCTTTTAGATCAGCAAACGCAATTTCTGGTTCAATCATCCAGAATTCTGCTGCATGACGAGTTGTATTGGAATTTTCAGCACGGAAAGTAGGTCCAAAAGTATAAATATTACGGAACGCCATGGCATAGGTTTCACCGTTTAACTGCCCACTAACTGTAAGATTTGTTTCTTTACCAAAGAAATCTTCGGCAAAATCCACTTTTCCTTCTTTGGTTTTTGGTGTATTTTCTAAATCCAGTGTTGTCACACGGAACATCTCTCCTGCGCCTTCTGCATCACTTCCTGTAATAATTGGAGTGTGAACATAAACAAAGTCTCTGTCCTGGAAGTATTGATGTATGGCATAGGCAATAAGAGAACGTACACGAAATACTGCCTGGAAGGTATTTGTCCTTGGTCTTAAGTGAGAAATTGTTCTTAAGAACTCAAGACTATGTCTTTTCTTTTGTAATGGATAGTCAGCTGATGAAGCACCTTCCACAAAAACTTGTGTTGCCTGTATTTCGAAAGGTTGTTTTGCATCAGGAGTTGCTATAAGTTGTCCTTTTACAATAATGGCAGCACCAACATTTAATTTAGATATTTCTGCAAAATTACTCATAGTATCATGATAAACGATCTGCAGTGTTTCAAAATATGTTCCATCATGTAGAACAATAAATCCAAATGCCTTAGAATCTCTGATGCTTCTAACCCAACCGCCCAGAGTTATTTCTTTTCCTATATAATCTTCTTTATTTCGATACAGTTGTCGGATTGTTATAAGTTCCATTTGCCTGCTCCTTTAAATAATAATAAATTCTTGCCTATTATAACATAAATAACGCAAATTAGGAATATTCACGTTGCACTTATCCATATAAGTTAGATATTTACATGTACAAGAAAAAAATATCTTAATTTATATGTTCTAAACTGCTTTTCGAAATATTATATCACAAAATGTAAAATTTATAAATGAGAAAATAACCGGATATATATTTTGACAGTAAAAACATAAAGTGCTACAATGATTTAGGAGATTGTTAAATTAAATACAATCTTCTTGAGGAGGATTTATTATGGTAATAACTATTTGTATCGGAAGTTCCTGCCACTTAAAAGGCTCCAGAGAAATTGTACATATCCTAGGAGACTTAATAAGAGTGCATCACTTAGAAAATAGCGTGGAACTAAATGGTTCATTTTGCATTGGGGAATGCATGAAAGGCGTTTGCGTTAAGTTTAATCATAAATTATATTCACTCACACCTGAGGAAGCAGAGACCTTTTTCATGAAAGAGGTTCTTACTCTCCAATCTATAGAATAATCAATCAAAGAAAGGGGATTTTCATGAATGTAATAGGCTTTAAAGAAGCAAAGTGCAGAAATTGCTATAAATGTGTTAGAACCTGTGAAGTAAAAGCAATATCAGTGAAGAATGAACAGGCACAGATTATGAATGATAAATGTATATTATGTGGTCAGTGCCTGGAAGCCTGTCCCCAGAATGCTAAAACTTTTATCAGTGATTTGGATAAAGTAAAAGGCTATTTAAGAGATGGCATTCCGACTATTGTATCCATTGCACCTGCCTATCTTGGTGTACTTAAGTACAATACTCCAGGTCAGGTAATTACAGCCCTTTTAAAGCTAGGTTTTTCCATGGTAAGAGAAACTGCCGAGGGTGCTGCCTTTGTAACAGCTGAATATAATAAATTACTGAACGAAAAGAAACAGGAGAATATCATTACAACTTGTTGTCCAAGCGTCAATGACTTAATAGAAATCTATTATCCAAGTCTTACAAAATATATGGCTCCTGTGGATTCTCCTATGATTGCTCACGGTAAAATAATACGAAAAGAGTTTGGCAGGGATGTAAAAGTTGTTTTTTTAGGTCCTTGCATTGCCAAAAAACGAGAAGCCGAAAGTGACCCCAGGTCAGAAGGTTATATTGATGCGGTTATAAATTTTCCGGAAGTTGAGAAATGGCTATTGGAGGAAGATATTAATATCTCAGAGCTTTCTGATACGCCTCCAGCAAACCCAGATCCTAAAGTAAATAGACTCTATCCCATTAGCAGCGGCGTCCTCTCTTCTGTAGTAGCTACTGGTAACGGCAAGGATTCTTACCGTAAGTTCTATGTCCACGGCCTAAAAAACTGTATGGAGTTATTTGAAAGTATGGAAAGAGGAGAAGTATCAGGCTGCTTTATTGAAGCAGATATTTGCAACGGCGGCTGTATTAAGGGTTCTGCAATAGAACGGGATTCTATTTCCAGATTCAAAGTAAAATTAGATATGGAAGAAACCATTCCAAAAATACCCCTGAATGACCCTGAATTTTTTAACCGAAATTACGATATATCCTTTCACAAAGTATTCTGTGACCATTCACCCAAAGATCCTATGCCAAACGTCGATCAGATTAATCACATCCTTCGTAAAATTGGTAAAATTACCAAAACTGACGAGTTAAACTGTGGAGCCTGTGGGTATTCCAGCTGTAGAGAAAAAGCCATAGCGGTATATCAAGGAAAAGCAGAACTTACTATGTGTATCCCATACATGCATGAAAAGGCCCAATCCATGTCTAATATCATACTGGATACCACCCCTAATATTATATTATTGGTAGATGCTGACATGAAAGTTGTGGAAGCTAACAAAGCCGCTAAGAAATACTTTCAAATACCAAAGGATAAGAACAAAGAGCTATATTTGTATGAATTAATTGATCATACGGACTTTATGGAAGTTCTAAGTTCCCACAATTCAATTCTAGGTAAAAAAGTAACCAATGAACAAACAGGCTTTACTACTTCTCAGAATATTGTCTATGTTAAGGATCAAAATGCAGTACTTGGTATCTTCCAGGACATCACAAAGGAAGAAGAGAAAAATAAACAAGCTTATAAAGTTAAAATGGATACCATTGAAATGGCACAAAAAGTCATAGACAAGCAAATGTTAGTTGCTCAACAAATTGCAGGCCTTTTGGGTGAAACAACTGCTGAAACCAAAGTAACTTTAACCAAGCTACGTGACACCATCCTATATGATGGAGAAGATGTTGGAAAGAAATCCCGATAAATGAAATTATCTGAACTTTCCGTACATTGCTAGATCGTTTACTTGAACTCACATTTTGATTAATTTATCAAGCAATAATACAATTCTGTTCTGCATGTGCACCATTGTGGGTACCACAGAAAGGAACCGATGTGTATGTTAATGATCAGAAGATATAATATGGTAAGCGTCTCTCTTGATTGTGACAGAAAGGAAATAAACATGGACGTATGTATCGATGCAGCCTTTAAAAGTCTAAATAAACATGAAGAAGAACTTTGTGGTGACAAAGTTGAATTACTTAAAACTGAGGATTCAAATATATTAATCCTTGCAGATGGTATGGGCAGCGGCGTAAAAGCCAATATTTTAGCTTCTCTTACATCCAAAATTCTTGGTACCATGTTTTTAAATGGTGCTTCTATTGATGACTGTGTTGAAACCATAGCCAAAACTCTGCCTGTCTGTCAAGTTAGGCAGGTAGCCTACTCAACCTTTAGTATCCTTCAGATTTTTCATACTGGAGAGACTTATCTGGTGGAATTCGATAATCCATCCTGTATCTGCATTAGAGACGGCAAACTTTTCCCCCACCCTTATACAGAACGGCTTATAGAAGGCAAGACCATACGAGAATCTAGGTTTAGGGCTAATTTAGATGATTTTTTTATTCTACTTAGCGATGGCGTTGTACACGCAGGTGTGGGTAATCTTCTTAATTTTGGCTGGACATGGAAAAATGTTGCTGACTACGCTCTGTCTGTAACAAAAGAAACCTTATCCGCCTCACGACTAGCTTCCTCTTTGATTAGGGCTTGTGGAGATTTGTATATGGACATACCTGGAGATGATACCACTGTTGCAGTTGCCAGAATTATGGGTGAAAAACAAATTAATCTCTTTACAGGGCCTCCACAGAGTGAGAAGGACGATACTATACTGATAAAGGATTTTATGAAGCAAAATGGTAAGAGAGTCATTTGTGGCGGCACCAGTGCCAATATAGCTGCCAGAGTTTTAGACCGTCCTTTACGGACAACACTTAACTACACCGACCCCTCTCTTCCTCCAATTGCTTATATGGAGGACATTGATTTGGTTACAGAGGGTGTATTAACTCTGTCCAGAGCTCTTACTTTAATGAAACACTATGTAGAAGGAATCATTGACGAGTTCTTTTTTGAAGAACTGGATAAAGATAATGGCGGATCAAAACTTGCCAAAATGATTATTGAAGAATGTACCGTACTCAAGTTATTTGCTGGTAAAGCAATTAATGAAGCCCATCAAAACCCTTCTTTGCCTTTTGATTTAAGTATAAGAATGCATTTAATTGAGCAGATAAAAGATGTGGTAATCAAAATGGGTAAAAAAGTATCGGTCAAATATTATTAAAATAGCATAAACGATGGACATAATTATAGAGCCAATTTACTCTAGCTATTGATATAAATCCATAGCCTATAGATTGTAATGGGTTCTTTTTTAAGGAGTGAAACCATGTTAGAAAGAAATACAAATATAGATGATATTAAACAAGAAGTACTTTATGAAGTTGCGAAACATGCTTATCTAGGTGATTTAAAAGAGAAAGAAGAATCTATCCCTTATGAGTTAATTCCTGGACCCCAAGCGAATTTCAGATGCTGTATTTACAAAGAAAGAGAGATTATAAGGCAAAGAATCAGATTGGCCAAAGGCAAATCTCCTATTGCCGGAAAAGAAACCAAAAACATAGTTCAAGTAATTAACTCTGCCTGTGAAGAATGTCCCATTACCCGATTTGTAGTAACGGATAACTGCCAGAAGTGTGTTGGCAAACGCTGCCAAATGTCTTGTAACTTTGGAGCAATTACCATGCTTCGTGACAGAGCTTATATTGATCCTTCTAAATGCAAAGAATGCGGTAAATGTTCAACTGCCTGTCCATACAATGCAATTGCAGATTTAACCCGCCCATGTAAAAAAAGCTGTCCAGTAGATGCTATTACTATGGACGAAAATAGCATCGTAGACATCAATGAAGAAAAGTGTATTAATTGCGGTTCCTGTATTAAGAATTGCCCCTTTGGTGCTATCTCAGACCGTTCCTTCCTGGTAGATGTAATTAATTTAATAAAACTGGAAGAAAAAAATGTATATGCTATGTTAGCTCCCGCTTGGGAAGGCCAGTTTGGATCACCTGTTACATTTTCCAGTATGGCAGCTGCCTTAAAAGAACTAGGGTTTAGGGATGCTTATGAAGTTGCTTTAGGTGCTGATTTTGTAGCAGCCAGTGAAGCTAAGGAATGGGCTGAAGCTTATGAAGAAGGTAAGAAGAAGACAACCTCTTGCTGTCCGGCATTTGTTAATATGATACATAAACATTATCCAAGTCTAAAAGAAAATATATCCACTACCATATCTCCAATGGCTGCAACTGCAAGATTAATTAAGTCCATAGATCCTACCGCCATCTGTGTATTTATTGGTCCTTGTATTGCTAAAAAAGGAGAAGTACTTGACTCCTTGTCATTAAATGCCGCGGACTATGCCCTCACTTTGGATGAACTAGCAGCAATGCTAAGAGCCAAAGAAATAGAACCAAGTGCTATGGATGAGTCCCTTCAGCAAGGAAGTATTTATGGTAAGAAATTCTGTATATCCGGTGGAGTAACTGCATCTGTACTGCAGTCTTTAAAAGAGACAAAAAAAGACATATCAATATCTGTCAAAGCCTGCAATGGTGCTGTAGAATGTAAAAAGGCATTAACCCTTCTTAAGCTTGGTAAACTACCAGAAGATTTTATGGAAGGCATGGCTTGTGAAGGCGGATGTTCCAATGGACCTGGCAGCATCTTAACAGGTAGACCTGCGGGTGTAAACCGAGAAAAGTTATTTGCTCAGGCTGATGGCAGAGAAATTAACGGTAACATAGATCAATATACCGCTTACTCCTTTTCCATGCATCGAAAATAATAGTAATTTAGCCAATCATCGTTGTAAGGCTCTTAAAATTTCATGGATATTTTTTTCTTTTGTATGAATGAAATAATCTGGCTCATGAATTTGTTCCAGATAATGGGCGTCAGAATTCGTTATAATTCTGCAATTATTTAAATAGGAATTATTTGATACTATATCAGAAATCCTATTTATATCCTTTATTTCTGCACACCTAAATTTAGAATCTGCTGGTATAAACCCCAGGTTTGATAAAAGGCTATTGGAGCCTTTCTCCAGGTGTGCCGGGAACATAATACCCTCATATCTGTCAGTTAAGGCAGATACCTCACAAAATGGTATATCCGTTGCAGTTATTAATAATTTCTCCTCTTCCCTAATTACATTATCATCTCCATCACAAATTTGTTGATTCCCAAAAATATTGATGTTATTTGGAATGTTTGGCAAATGATTATATACATACCCATCAAACGCTAATGCTTTTGCAAGAGAAGGAAACAGACAAATAACATGCACCTCTTCCAAAGTACATAGTTCCATTCCAGGTATTCCTATAATTCCATACATTTTTGTAAATTCCAGAAAAGGCTTGCAATTCTTACAGGTGTTATGATCTGTTAAGGCAACTACATCTAACTTTTTAACTGCTGCCATACCGGCAATATTACCTGGTGTCATATCCTTATCGCCACAGGGGGAAAGGCAAGAATGGATATGTAAATCATAAGCTAGGGGTATCATGAATCCAACCATGTATTTGCAAAGATATATCAAAAATTGGTAAATCAGAAGCAAATACAGTGATATTTTGTTCTTTGGCCTTTTTTATGGCTCCCTCATCCAATATAGCCCCCTCAGCTAAAATAATACATGCCACATCAGCAAGAGATGCCACTGCCAATGTATTCACATTACCCATTACTGTAATCCAAGCTGAATTTCTTGGTGCCCTGCCCATGGCAATACTTAACAAATCGCAGCAAAAGGGTTTTTCTATAATTCTATCTAACTCTTCTCCGACATTAATACACTTATAACTATTCTTATTTACCAATTCACGTATGGTCATCTTATTTCTCCTAATCCTTATTCGTTAACATAGACATCTCATCTGAAATTTTATGAATCATCTTTCTTAAAATGTGAATACAGTCCTTTTCACTTGCTGTTCCTCTTACGATATCCTCAGCTAATGCCTTGCACGTTGGCGCACCACAGGAACCACAATCAAGACCAGGAAACTTCAGGCACAATTCTTCAACCTTAGAAAGCATATGAATACTCTCCTCCATATCAGAACCTAACTTAAATACCGGCTCATATTTAACAGGATGGGTCCAATATTTTTCTTCTATACTTACTTGTGAGTTTGTAAGATGATTGCATGCAACTGGCATATATTTTCTAAGACGAATTAATTTTACCTTTGCAACAAAAGGATTCTCAACCGTTAACACCCCTCCAACACAACCTCCATTACAGGCATTTAATTCAATAAATTCTAGAGCAGAGAATTTCTGATCTTCTAAATCCTCTAACACTCTTATTACATTTTCTATCCCATCTGCAGCCAGGTAGCTATCTATTAAAAGTCCCCCTGCTTCTCCTCCTGTACCGCCCCAGCTAATGCCTATTTTACCTGATATGGTCAGATCTTCAATATCATTATTTTGCTCAACATCTTTCATATAAGTTAAAAGTTTAGGATAGATATCTTTAATCGCTACTACACCGTCGATTTCACTATTCTTAAATCCTAAGGGAACTTTAACCGCACTAACTTTTGCTGGGCAAGGAGATATAAAAATGATTCCTATTTTATCAGCAGGAAGCCCTGTCTCCTCTATAGCTTTCTTTCTTGCCAAAGATGCTGCAACGTCCACTGGCGCTTTAATAGGCAACAACTGATCTATTAAATTCGGAAATCTCACACTAATCAGACGAACGACTGAAGGACATGCTGTACTAATAAATGGTAGTTTATCTCTATTGGCTTCTATATATTCTCTGGATATTTCAGAGACTAACTCAGCCCCACCACTAACTTCATATACATCATCAAATCCCATACGTTTTAGAGCTGTAAGCACAATATTAATATCATCTAAATTATTAAATTGCCCATAAAGGGATGGGGCTGGTAACGCAACTGTATACTCATAATTTTTCAGAATACTGATTGGATCATATATTGCAAGTTTTGCATGATGTGGGCATATTCTTATACATTCTCCGCAATCAATACAAAATTCCTTTTTTATAACCGCTTTTCCATTACGCACACGAATGGCCTGAGTAGGACATCTTTTGATGCAATTTATACAGCCTTTACATAATTTTTCATCCAGCCGTACGGCTGTATAGAATTTATCCATAGGGGACCTCCTGGGATTGCAGTGTGGTGGTATCAATTAATTTGGAGTTAGGTTGCTTTTTTCTGATGCTATAATTTAGATATTTTTTATTTAGATGCTGCTTTTATTTAGGTTATTGATTACTTACTCCTATCATTTTTAGTATTATGTATCATTGATAACTGTCCATATATTCCGTCTTCGAATTCTCGTCTTGATTCTCTAATTGATTTTCATACCGCTAAACAGGTCTGAAAAATGCAAACTCCTCGCTTCACTCGTCAAACAATGCATTTTTCCTCCCTAAGCCGTATGAATATCAATAAGTGAATCATACGACTCGTATTAAGGCGACTGAATATATGGACTATTATCAATGTTTTCTTATGTGTATTGATGATAGGAGCAAGTAAAATTTAGTCTTTGATATTGTATGTTTTATTTTAGCTGTATCATTTAATTAATACGCTTAGTTGGGGTATTTTAGTTTGCTTTTGTTTTGATATTGGTTTCTTTCTTCTGAGTGATTGATTTCTATCCTATGAGATGCTTTTATTTAGGTTATTGATTACTTACTCCTATCATTTTTTAATTTTATGTATCATTGATAACTGTCCTTATATTCCGTCTTCGAATTCTCGTCTTGATTCTCTAATTGATTTTCATACCGCAAAGCAGGGGTAGGGTTATGCAATGTAACACTTTTATTTAAATTTAAGGGTTATGCATATTTTAATTACTTACTGATATATATACTTCTTATAAATACTTTTGTTTTTTTAATGGTATAGGGGAAAGAAGCACACTGTCTGACGAGTGAATCCAGGAGTTTGTGCTTCTTTCCTCTTGTCCTGCCATTAAAAAAACGATAGTGAATACAGACGAGGTATAAGCATAAGAAATATACTGCAACCATGGCTTTCTCCACACTTAAATGCTGGTTTAATCAAGTAAATCACAGCCTGAAAAAAACGTTCCCCCTTAATACCTGTATCATTTGTATACACCTCTAAACCATCACCTTCATTACCACAATGGTTCCAACACCTAGTTCTGTCTCTATCTCCATGTAATCCGAATATTTCTTCATATTAGGAAGTCCCATTCCCGCTCCAAAGCCCAGACTTCTTACAAGATCCGGTGCTGTTGAATAACCTGCCTGCATGGCTAGTTCAATATCAGGTATACCAGGCCCTTTATCTTTAAGGGTCATATGTATTTCCTTGGAATCTATCAGCACATCAATAGTTCCTCCATTGGCATGTATTACCATATTAATTTCCCCTTCATACATTGCAATGGCGACTTTCCTCACTGTCTCTGGACTAACACCCATTTGCTTTAGCTTGGATTTTACATCGCTTGAAGCTTCCCCTGCTCTTGTAAAATCTTCACCTGAGACCAAATACGTTAAATGTATGTGACTATTCATAAGGAGCACCTCCATGTAATCCCTTAGCATAAAGCATTCCGCAGGCAGAAAACATACGGTGTCCTGTTGTTAATAAAACTATTTTGTTTTCTTTGGCCAGATTAATCATTGCTTCATCAGGCTTTTTCCCACGTACAAATACAATACAGATTATATCCATCATTTCAGCTGTTCTAATAGCTTGCAGATTACACAATCCTGTCAACAATATAGATTGGTCTTTGACAAAAGCTAGTACATCACTCATCATATCTGCGCCACATGCAGTATGAACCTCTTTGTTAATGTCTGCTTCTCCACATACTAATTTGGCCCCAAGAATCTCTTTTACATCTTTAATGGTCATTGCAACCTCCTAATGGACAGATTCTACAATAAGTTATTCCAATATTTATTATTATAGTATAACATTACTAATTTATTTTTTCAACTAGGAGGAAAGTCAGAAGATACTACAGAAATATTCATTTATTTCTTCATAAAT
>DALYNO010000002.1:25626-30763 GCA_031975295.1 Anaerocolumna sp.
GTATGTCGACAGGAGCTATCTTTATATTGTTTACCCATCCCCTCCTGTGACAGTGTGTTAACTTAATAGACTTGAATCAAGGAGGTTAAAAAGAATGGGTTCCCTTAAAAAATCAGTCCCTTTTGCAGGCTCTAAAGAACAGGAAGCTGAATTGCTTAAAGTTATTGATGAGTACAGAGAAGACAGAGGGGCATTAATGCCAGTCTTGCAAAAGGCACAAAATATTTATGGTTATCTTCCTATTGAAGTACAAACCATGATTTCAAACGAAATGGATATTCCATTGGAAAAAATTTATGGTGTTGTGACATTTTATTCACAATTTTCCTTAAATCCAAAAGGAAAATACAAAATATCCGTCTGTCTTGGAACAGCTTGCTATGTAAAAGGTTCCGGTGATCTTTATAACAAATTAATGGAGTTGTTAAAAATTCAAGGTGGTGAATGTACACCTGATGGTAAATTCTCACTGGATGCATGTCGATGCATTGGTGCCTGCGGTTTAGCACCGGTCCTTACTATCAATGAAGATGTTTACGGCAGATTAACTCTTGATGAACTGCCTGGAATATTAGCTAAATACGAATAGGTGTGAAGTTTATGATGCCAGAATTATCCCTAAATATATTAGATGTGGCACAAAACTCCATTCGCGCAGGTGCTGACTTGATCAAGATTATAGTTGACGTATCTAAGTTCCATGACACCTTAACCATTACCATATCTGACAATGGTTGCGGTATGACAAATGATATACTCAAAAAGGTAAGTGATCCATTTTATACTTCTAGAACTACAAGAAATGTAGGGCTTGGTATTCCTTTTTTTGAATATGCTGCAAACGCTACGGGAGGCACATTTACAATCCATTCTGCACCAGGTGAAGGCACTGAAATAGTAGCTTCTTTTGTTCTATCCCATATAGACAGAATGCCTTTAGGAGATATGGCAAGTACGATTCACGCATTAGTTACATTAAATACAGAAATAGATTTTTTATATACTTATAAGGTAAACGGTAAAAGTTTTACACTTAACACACAGGAATTTCGTGAAATTCTTGGAAATGTACCCTTTAACCTTCCTGAGATATCCCTATATATTATGGATTATCTTAAGGAGAATCAGTCAGAAATAGATGAAGGGCAATATATCTAAGTATTTTTTAATATAATAAGATTTATTAACCCTCTTTTTCAAAAGAGTAATCTAATATTGACTTAAATTTTGATAAATATTTAACATAGTTCGTGTATTTAATAAAAGGAGGATATTTCATGAAAACTCTTGAAGAGTTAAAAGCTATCAGAGAGAAAATGCAGCCTCATGTAGGACTGCGTTCTGAAAAAGATAGTAATACCAGAGTAGTAGTTGGTATGGCTACCTGTGGAATTGCTAGTGGTGCAAGACCTGTTCTTACTGCTCTTTCTGATGCAATTCAGTCTAAAAATCTAAGTAATATCGCTGTAGTTCAAACAGGCTGTATCGGCTTATGCCAGTATGAACCTATTGTAGAAGTTTTTGAACCAGGTAAAGATAAAGTTACCTATGTTAAAATGAATGCCGAAAAAGCTTTAGAGATTGTTGAAACCCACCTTATTGGCGGTCAGATTGTAGATAAATATACCATTAGTTCTGAGGGGAGGTTATAGCACATGTATCGTTCTCACATATTAGTTTGCGGTGGAACCGGATGTACTTCCTCTGGAAGTCAAAAAATTATAGATTGCCTACAGGCAGAAATTGAAAAGAACGGATTAAACAAGGAAGTATCAGTTGTCCAAACAGGTTGTCATGGTCTCTGTGCCCTTGGCCCTATTATGATTGTGTATCCTGATGCTTGTTTTTACTCCATGGTACAAGAATCTGATATTCCTGAAATCGTTTCAGAACATTTATTAAAGGGTCGTCCTGTAACTCGTTTATTATATACAGAAACTGTAACAGAAGATGGCATCAAATCTTTAAATGAAACTGACTTTTATAAAAAGCAGCACAGAATTGCTCTACGCAACTGTGGTGTTGTTGACCCTGAAAATATAGAAGAGTATATTGGAACCAGAGGCTATGAAGCACTGGGTAAAGTTTTAACTGAGTATACTCCTGATGAAGTTATAAAAACTGTTTTAGACAGTGGACTTCGTGGCCGTGGCGGCGGCGGTTTCCCAACAGGCTTAAAATGGAAGCTTGCAAAGGGTAACGATGCTGACCAAAAATACGTATGCTGTAATGCCGATGAAGGTGACCCAGGTGCCTTTATGGATCGTTCCGTATTAGAAGGTGATCCTCATGTATTAATAGAAGCTATGGCTATTGCTGGTTATGCAATTGGGGCTTCACAGGGTTATGTTTATGTTCGTGCAGAATATCCGATTGCTGTAGAGCGTCTTCAAATTGCAATTGAACAAGCAAGAGAATACGGCATGCTTGGTGAGGATATCTTTGGCACAGGCTTTAATTTTGATATCGGATTAAGACTTGGTGCTGGTGCCTTTGTATGCGGTGAAGAAACTGCTCTTATGACTTCCATTGAAGGTAACAGAGGAGAACCACGCCCAAGACCTCCATTCCCAGCGCAAAAAGGTTTATTTGGAAAACCTACTATATTAAATAACGTTGAAACCTATGCAAATATACCTCAGATTATTTTAAACGGTGCTGAATGGTTTGCTTCTATGGGTACAGAAAAATCCAAAGGAACTAAAGTATTTGCACTTGGTGGAAAGATTAAGAACACTGGTCTTGTTGAAATTCCGATGGGAACTACCTTAAGAGAAGTTGTTGAGCAAATCGGTGGTGGTATACCAAACGGTAAGAAATTTAAAGCTGCTCAGACAGGTGGTCCTTCAGGTGGATGTATTCCAGAAGAGCTCTTTGATATTGAAATTGATTATGATAACTTAATAAGTATCGGTTCCATGATGGGTTCCGGTGGTCTTATTGTTATGGACGAAGATAACTGTATGGTTGATATCGCCAAATTCTTCTTAGAATTTACTGTTGATGAATCCTGCGGTAAATGTACGCCTTGCCGTATCGGTACGAAGCGTATGTATGAAATGCTTGATAAGATAACAAAAGGCCAAGGTACTTTAGAAGATCTTGATAAACTTGAAGAACTTTGCTACCACATAAAAGATAATTCTCTATGCGGTTTAGGTCAGACTGCTCCAAATCCAGTACTGTCCACTCTACGTTATTTTAGAGATGAATATATTTCTCATGTGGTTGACAAAAAATGTCCTTCCGGTGTTTGTAAAGCACTTCTCTCCTATGTTATTGATGCAGATAAATGTAAAGGCTGTACTTTATGTGCTAGAGTATGTCCAAACGGTGCAATTGAAGGTAAAGTAAAAGAAATTCATTTTATTCACCAAAGCAAATGTATCAAGTGTGGCGCATGTATGGAAAAATGCCGTTTTGCTGCCATTTCAAAACAATAATTCAACCCCCCATAACCTGGTCTTACTGGCGTAAAGGTTATAATCAATTGCAATTTTAAGGAGGTTTATAATGGAAACCGTAAATATTAAAATAAACGGTCTAGATATAGCTGCTCCCGCAGGTTCCACAATTTTAGAAGCTGCGAAGCTGGCGCATGTTGAAATTCCTACTCTGTGTTATTTAAAAGAGATTAACGAAATAGGTGCCTGCCGTATCTGTGTTGTAGAAGTAAAAGGTGCACGAAGCCTTGTTGCTTCCTGTGTTTTTCCGGTTAATGAAGGTATGGAAGTATATACCAATACTCCCAAAGTACTAGAATCCAGAAAAAGAACATTAGAATTAATTCTTTCCGATCATGATAGAAAATGTCTTTCCTGCGTTCGTAGTGGAGATTGTGAACTGCAGAAATTAAGCAATGATCTTAAAGTTGAAGATGAAGGTAAATATGACGGTGAAACCAATCAGTTCGAAATTGATTATACTGCTGCTCATATGTACCGAGATAACAATAAATGTATACTTTGCAGACGTTGTTCCGCAGTTTGTGAGAAAGTACAGGCGGTTGGCGTAATCGGTCCTAATGAAAGAGGTTTTAAAACCAATATTGCATCACCATTTAATATGGGCCTTGCTGAAACTAGTTGTGTATCCTGTGGACAGTGTATTGCCGTATGTCCAACTGGTGCATTATCTGAAAAAGACAATACGGATGAAGTATTTGCAGCTCTTGCAGATAAGAGTAAGCATGTAATTGTTCAAACTGCTCCAAGTGTTCGTGCCGGATTAGGCGAAGAATTTGGGCTTCCTATTGGAACCAATGTAGAAGGTAAAATGGTTTCTGCTCTTCGTCATTTAGGCTTTGCCAAAGTATTTGATACTGATTTTGCTGCAGATTTAACTATTATGGAAGAAGCTCATGAGTTCATTGATAGAGTACAAAATGGTGGGGTATTACCTCTTATTACCTCCTGTTCTCCAGGCTGGGTTAAATACTGTGAACACTATTTCCCTGATATGACAGAGAATCTCTCCAGCTGTAAATCCCCTCAGCAAATGTTTGGTGCTACTGCTAAGACTTACTATGCGGAAAAAATGGGCATTGATCCCAAAGACATTGTTATGGTAAGTATTATGCCTTGTACAGCAAAGAAATTTGAAGTAGGTCGTGATGACCAGAATGCAGCTGGCGTAGCTGATGTGGATATTGCATTAACCGTAAGAGAACTTGCACGAATGATTGATAGAGCTAGTATTAACTTCTTAAGCTTACCAGATGAAGAATTTGATTATCCTCTTGGTATGTCAACTGGGGCAGGTGTAATCTTTGGTGCTACTGGTGGTGTTATGGAAGCAGCTCTTCGTACTGCTGTGGAAACACTTACTGGTGAAGAATTGAAGAGCCTTGACTTTAAAGAAGTAAGAGGTGTTGAAGGTATTAAAGAAGCTACTTATAATGTAGCTGGAATGGATGTTAAAGTTGCTGTTGCTTCTGGTCTTAAGAATGCAAAAGAACTTCTAACTAAAGTTAAGAACGGTGAAGCAGAGTATCACTTTATTGAAATTATGGGATGTCCCGGTGGCTGTGTAAACGGCGGCGGTATGCCTCAAGTACCTGCAAGCATTCGTAATTTCAATGATATTAGAGCACTTCGTGCCAAAGTATTATATGATCTGGATTCCTCAATGCCACATA
>DALYNO010000003.1:0-29367 GCA_031975295.1 Anaerocolumna sp.
TTATAGAATTTATATTCACTTTTAAATTAATTCTCATGCTATAGTTTTATTCTTTCATTGGAATTGTTCTATTATTATATTGTAATTAATTTATGTTCATAATATAATACATGTAACAATTGTCGAATTAAGGTATTTTATGGCAACCAATGTTGAAAATAAAAACAGGGAGAGAATCTATGAAACAAAAGAAAAGCACTGCTCAAGTTTCCACAAAGAAATCTTTGATTCATTTTGGTCTTAAAACAAAGTTAATTCTATTCTCTATGTTATTTCTATTAATACCCTCTATCTTTATCGGACTTAACAGTTATATTGTAGCCAAAAACCAGCTGGATGAACAGGGTGAAAACATACTTGTCAATTACGTTAATTCCACCATGCAGTTAATAAACTTAAAAAACGAGGAGGTAACCTTAGGTAAAATAACCTTGGAAGATGCCCAGGAACAAGTCAAAGAATATATGCTTGGGAAGAAACAAGCTGATGGAACCAGACCAATTAGCGACAATATGAAGTTTGGTGAAAATGGATACTTAATTGCCTATGGTACTGACGGGCTTGAAATTGCCCATCCATCCCTTGAAGGTCAGAATGTATGGGATTATGAAGATAAAGATGGCAATAAGTTTGTACAATCCGTGATTAAAAAAGCACAAGCAGGGGGAGGTTTTGTTTATTACGATTGGACATTACCAAATTCCGAGCAAATCAGTGAAAAGATTGCCTATTCAGAACTTGATGAACATTGGGGATGGGTAATTGTAGCAAGTGCTTATATGATGGAATTTAATCAAGGTGCAGATGCAATTTTAATGCGGCTTATACTGTCTTTAGTTGTTGCTTCAATCCTTGGAATTATCATTATATTCCTTTTTGCACAGAACCTGGTGAAACCCATCGTTTTAATAACGGAAGGTATGAAAAGTTTAAGCCAAGGAAATCTATCCATGCATAGACATAAAATTAAAGCCGATGGAGAGATTAAAGTCCTTGATGAAACTTATAACTTTATGGTGCAAGAACTTCGTACGCTAGTAGAAATGATTCATGAAACAGCAGACCTGGCTGGTGGAAATGCTAAGAAAATATCTGTCTTATCTGATAATACTGCCAAAGTATTTCATGATATGGCAGCAGGAATAGAAGATATTGCAAACAGCACCTCCTCTCAAGCAGAAGATACCACTAGAACTGCAGAAAATACTGAAAGCTTAAGCAAACAAATCAATGAAATTACAGATGAGATTGAACAAATGAATCTTATCTTTAAACAAACGCAGGATATTGTATCTGATGCACTTATCACTGTGCAAAGATTGGTAGAAAGTAATAAAGTTACCAAATCATCCAGTGAAATAGCAAATGATAAAGTAAGACAAATCAATGAGAGCACAAATCATATTGTTATAATTACAAATGTGATTCAAGGAATTGCAGAACAGACCAATTTATTAGCCTTAAATGCATCCATCGAAGCTGCAAGAGCCGGCGAGCAAGGCAAAGGCTTCTCGGTTGTTGCTGAGGAGGTTCGCAAGCTTTCGGAAGAGTCTAATAAATCTGTTAGTGAAATCAGAACTTTAATACAACAAATTAAATCTCAGACAGAGGCTACAGTAAAAGAAGTCCATTCTGTTGGTGAAACCATAGAAGTTCAGGATTCTATCGTAAGTGAAACGTCTGATACCTTTAAACACATCTATGAAAATGTTGCCCTTGTTTTGAGTAAATTAGAAACTGTGACCAGTAATATAGAACATATTAATCTCAACAAGAATAAGATAATGGATAACATAACTAACCTTTCCGCTATTTCAGAGGAAAATGCGTCTTCTACACAGGAGCTATCAGCTTCTATCGAAGAAGTTGCGTCTTCTACAGAAGACTTTGCGAATCATGTAGCCAACCTAAATGAAGCCTTTGAAGTACTGAAAAATCAGATTAATAAATTTCAGTTATAAATAAATGGATTATTATAACTCTCATTCCTCTATGATAAAATGTCTGGGCTGTTGCATTACATTTTGCAGCAGCCCTTTTATAAACTTATCCTGTATTTTATCGGCTTACTTCATTCACGCACCAATCAGTCAAGACTTTGATAAACAAATGTTTTAATAGTATTTTGTGCATAAGAACCGTCTGTTTCAAAAATAGTAAATCTGCCATTGCCATTGTTATTTAACCCATTATCTAACATCCAGGCATCTAATATCTGATTATAAACATTACTGTCTCCACTACAAGCCCCTTCCAGCACAACAAAACTTCCACCTTTTATATGCAAAAGGCTAACCGGGCTGCCCTTTTTTATGGTTATATTCTTATGAATACTAATACCACAGGTAGTACATCCATTCTTGGCAGAAACATAAAACTTACTGACCTTATCTATTAGATATGGATTATGTTCTTCTAAGTAACTTAGTACCGCCATAGATGCTTTCTCTTCCCTGTCACTGCCATCAAAAGACGACACCAAAAAATACATACTTTCACATTCTTTCATCCATATTTTGTGAGAATCCTCCCGTCTTATAACAGGTAAGTATAAAATAAGCCTTTTTATGTTGTCCTTATTGCATATATACTCTTCAAAATAGGAACGATGAGACTGCTCAAACATACTTACTTTAAGCCAGTCCAGATATAAGTAATCCCAGGCTAAATTAATAAACTGCTCTACGTTCTTAACTTTTATTTTAGCAAACATATCTTTATAGGCTTCACATATACAAACTTCCTTAAAAATACTATTCGTAAGGGATTCTTTCATCTCTTCCTTATATTCAACATTTAATTCATAGCAAAATTTATGATTTTGTTGTTTGCCATTTCTGCCAAATATCCTGCCCTTATAGTCCGGTATCACAGAAAACAAAGAACGAATGCTTCGGTTTTCAATGCCCCTTAGTTGTTCATGATAAAATTTCATATGAATTGTTTTAGGTATATATTCTGTCGTAACTGTTACTTGGTATTTCGCTTCAAAGCAAAATCTAGGGAAATAGTAGTAGCTCTCATTTAATTTATATCCCAAAGGTGTTAAGCCTGTAGCAGCTTTTACACACTTACAGAACGCTTGTTGAGAACTATAGCCATATTCATACGCAATTTCTGCAAGACTTCTATCAGAATGCTTAACCATGTTCAAGGCACTGGAGAGTCTTCTTTTACGAATATACTCCTTTACAGAATGCCCTGTCAGATTATAAAAATCACGGTAAAGCTGCATGGTTGAAAGATACCTGCTTACAGGCAGCTCCTGGACATGAAAAGGCTGCTTTAAATGTTGCTCTATATATGCTAGTACTTCTGTCATATACTCTTTTTGGTCCATATCTTTCATCCCATTCCACCTTCATACTATTTATGATTCCTCCCTCTTTACAGGAAAATAAAAGCTTGCACCTTGCTCATATTGTGCTATATACAAACCGCTACGGGTGGAATAATCTTCCTGTAAATTGGGATGATTCTTAAAAAATAATTCCTTTACTCCTTCAAAAAATATAGAAGGATCATCATTATTAATCTGCTTTTGATAAAATTTAACCCATAAACCTGTGGGCATAACCCCTCGTTCTAGATTTGCAGGTGTATTTTCAAAGTCACTGACTAAACGACCAAAAATATTAGATTTATTCCCATTACCATCCACAAAGGCAAAGGAATAGTATTGGTGTTCATTTAGACAACCAGCATTTTTCCAATCTATATCATTTTCAATTCCAAACATATCCCACATGCCATTATCACCGGCACAGCCTGCAACTTTTAATTCTGGAAGCATTACAACTTCATGACCCACTTGCTGAAATTTATCTTCTTCATTTTTAGTCTGTATCACTGGCTCATAAGCAGTTATTAATTCACCTTTCTCATCAAACTCTCTAAATGGCATGGATTTAACATCATAAACATAATCGGTAGCACTTCTAAACTCTGCAGATGACAAATAACAAATTGCTTGTTTTGGTGCTGCATATTTATCCTCATTATTTTCTGGATTTCTTACAACTTTTCCATATCGAGCAGGAGGGCATACAAGCTTAACGGTATTCGGCGGTAAAAATTCAGGTAAATTTTCAAAGCTTTCAACTTCCACTCCAATGGTATACATAAATTCAATTCCTGATTTTATTTCACTAGCAACTGCAATATACTTACCCTTCTTTACAACGCATAATAAATCCTCCAAAAGCTTACAGGTACCATCTTTAATATATTTCTTAACCATAGAGATAGCATCTAAATCACTGCTTGGAGTCATCATAACCTGAATCCCCACTACTTTTATTTGACTTCTATCAACAATGCTGCACTCTTCATTTATCTGTTCAACTAAAATCTCCTCATACCCTTTTCTATTTCTCATTTCTTCAGCTAGTGATATTATTACCGGCTTATCCTTTGGGCAATATCCTTCCGTATTTTGGTCGGGTATTTTTTTAACTACATTACTCATAAGCAACCTCCTATTTTTTAATTATCATAGCACATTATACTCTTTACTGTATTATCCAATTTTAACATATTTTGTATTTTTAGGAACTATATATCCCAAATCTTTGTTTCTAAAAATAATGCCCGGGATAAATAGCCTAACCGAAACAAAAAAATGACCTTTCATCTCATAAATATAACCGGTGGTTATAGATTAAGAAATGAAAGGTCACATTCTTTTATACACGATATAATAGTTTTAATGCAGTAGCATCCATATTATACTAAATAATTACATGGATATCTCATACACCTGTTCAGTTTCTATGGTAATCTGCTCAATATCACAAGCAACTCCGTCCTTAAACTTCGGCCAGGTTTCAAGAAAACGTTTCTCATTCTCTTTTAGTCCGATTATTTCAACCTGCACTTTTGCAGGGAAATCAAATCGTTTTAAGCCTATCTCCCAAGTCTGCCCCGTATAGAACCAATCACCGACCCACTGGTTTTCCATATATAATTTTGCCTGATCTCCGCCAAAATCTATGCGTAGGAAACAATCATTCATTTTTTCTGGATACTGTATATTGATTTCATAAAACTTACTTTCTGCTTCGGCTTTTAACAGGGAACATTCCACCAAACCTTTACCCTGTGGGTTAATACACTCATAAACATAAAACCCATTCTCTGTTCCTTTTAATTCATAGCCTTGGGGTACAAAATTAAGTTCTGGATAAGATTTTATCATTTCTCCATGTCGATTCATTAGTTCATATCCTGAAGCAGTTTCTATGATATCTCCATTACTAATAATGAAAAATTCTTTCTCTTTTCCTATCTTCCATGACTTAAGAGCATCTTCTCTAGATATAGTAATTACCGAGGCATTGGTTGGCTCTTTAGACCAGTTATATGCTGGCTCTACATCTGCGTAAAATATATAAGTATCTTCTGGTGTGTTATGAAGAACACACAGGGGCGTAGCTAATGCTGTCTTTAATATTCCATCTCCTACATTCATATGAAACGGATAGAAAAAGAAATCACCATTTTTAATATCTCTTTTAGGATAGATTACTATTTCCTGATCTAATTCAACTTTCAAAGTTTCCTCTAGATGCTCCTCCATCACGTATCTTCTCTGATAGTTATTAACAAATAAATAACCACGATTTCCTTTTCGTCTAACTGAAGTCCTAAGATCCTTAAAGTTATTCTGATATAATGGATTACTTTCTGGTAAATATGTATCCATTTCACACAAATCACTGCCAAATTCCTGTACAAACATAGCCAAAAGTTTAATTTCTCTTAGGGTTTCTGACATTTGCCCATACTCCCTTATAGGAGCGGAAAAGTCATAACTAAATACTGGCAAATCATTGGCATATCCAGTTGCTCTGGACTCTTGCAATGTAGTAAGTTTACCTTTTGGATTGGTACCGCCATGATACATATAGTATCCTAATAAATTCACGCCGCTTCCAAGCTTAACCATGGACATAGCGCCAATGTCTTTTGCACCTGCTACTGGTCTTCTGTGATGTGTCACTTGTAAGCCCCCGCCAAGTTCTGCAGTTAAGAATGGAAATTTGTCCAAATCATAGGTAATACCTGTACCAAAGCCGTAATCACTACCAATATTGTGATCATTTCTCTCCTTGGTAAATACATAATTACCACTTGGCTCAATTTCTGTAAGTCTCTGATCCCAGGGAGCTTCACAATAGCCACCCATAACCGGAAGAAGACCGCCTGTAACGGCACCACCCCAACCGGTTGCAGTATAAAAGGGAGTAATAAGACCTACTTTTTTGGCCATCTGTGTCAGGCGTCTCATGTGCTCTTCCCCTTCTTCACCTTGCAAACCGCCACAATGTCCATATTCATTTTCAATCTGAATTCCTATAATGGGTCCGCCATCTTTATATAGCAAACCATTAACCTGTTCTTCAATCTTTTTGTAATAGCGTTCTACCTCTTCCAGATAACTATCTTGATTGGTTCTAACTTCGTAATCTTTCTTAAGTAACCAGTCTGGCATCCCACCATTTCTTACTTCACCATGGCACCAAGGTCCAATTCGTAAAATCATAGTCATATTACATTCTTTTACTGTATTTACAAAAGCTCTTAAGTCTCTATCCCCAGTAAAGTCATATTCTTTTTCTATTTCTTCGTGATGAATCCAAAATACATAGGTAGAAATTGTTTCTACTCCTCCAGCTTTCATTTTATAGATAGATTCTCTCCAATATTGTCTGGGATATCTGCTGTAATGTAATTCTCCCATAACGGGAAACCACGGCTTTCCATTCTTATGCATATACTTAGGTGTAAACCCATATTCAATTCTGTCCATCTTTTTATTCCTCCTGTGCATCATTATCCTGTCTGGTGAGTGTAAACTTTCTTATTTTTCCATGTATAGGGGGAGATTTCATGTTAAGTCCTAAAATAACTTCTCCATCGGTGACTATTATATCAGATAATGTATAGGTTATCCAGTTTTCATCTGTTGGATAAATCATTTCTTCTCTCCTGGTATTTCCTTTCGTCTGTGCAAAAAGTATTACATCTACCCCCGTCGTATTCGTACCTCTGTACTCCATACTAAGACAATAGATTCCTGGTTCTAACCCATTGATTGCCTTATTTAGTTCCAAAGTAAAATTCATTGGACTCTCTACATAAACGTAGTAAATGGGTGGCGCAGGAAAAGGTTCCAAAAACTCTGGATGTATTTCTATCCTAACGCCCTCCTCTTTTTTTATATTCCATCCCTCTAATCCCTCTTGGAAGTCTCCATTGGGAATAAAGTTATGGCTTTCTTTTAGTTCACGAACTAACTCCATCTCAACACTTATACTATCTCCTGTTGAGGGGATGCTACCACTTATTGTATTAATTCCAGCAAGGTTATAATCATAGTTCTCCCACATCACAGGCAACTCTTTATAACTTCCATCGTAATACAGAACTTTAACACAGGAAGGCAGATTTATTCCTCTTCCCAGTACCCCAATTTGTTTAGGGGGGCTATAGACTTTCGCTACTTGATTCCTTATATTCTTCAAATGATGATTTGATCTTTCAAACTGAAAACATGTAAGGGCCGGTAATGCTTTTCCTTCTTCACTAAACACCCCCATGTTACTACTCCAACCACCTGTATCTCCCAGTGGTAAAACAACCGGTTCCCAATAATATATACCAATCCCCATCTCCTCTTTCAGAGATGCAGTTATATTCATAACCAAATCAATTACTTTATGCTGATCCTCTGGTGTTGCCCTAAATCCTGCAATTTCTTCTTGTTTTTCTCCTACAAAACCATTCTCTGTCAGTCTCCAGGCATGTGCTGTTTCTGCTATCACAATAGGCTTATGATATCTGTCGACCAAATTAACCAGGGTTTCCTTAAATTCTCCAAAAGTTCCATGCCAAAAAGGATAGTAGGAAACTCCAATTATATCAAAATCCATAAGACCGTTGGAAAAGACCTGATCAAACCAATCTCTCAAATAAAAATATCGTCCGCCCTGATCTAAGTGAATTACGATTTTAGTATGGCGGCTGCCTGCCACATCTCTTACGCCTTGTATTCCAGCATTAATGAGTTGTGTAAGCTCTTTATAATTAGGCACTTCCCCATCTGGAAAAAGCATTCCACTTCTTATTTCATTTCCTATCTGTACCATGTCCGGAAATACATTTTCCGCATCTAACTGCATTAGTACTTCCTTGGTATATTCATATACTGCTCTTATCAGTTCTTCAAAACTTAAATCCTTCCATGCTTTGGGTTTTTCCTGCTTGCCAGGATCTGCCCACCAATCAGAGTAATGAAAATTAAGAAAAAAGCTCATTTCATACTCTTTTATTTTTTTAGCCATCTTAATTGTATGCTCAAGGTTACAGTAACCTTTGGACGCAGGAACATTTTCAGGCTCATTCCACAGTCTGAGTCTGATGGAGTTAACTCCATTCTCTTGTAATAACGCAAATACATTTCTCTCATTACCATACTGGTCTGAAAATATAGCACCACGATCTAACATTTCAGGTAAAAATGAGATATCCATACCTTTTATAAATTCCATAGCTTCTCCTATCAAAATGTCCATGAAATAATTCTATAATGTAGGCTCAAAAAATTTCCCTGTGCCCCAGGCGTTCATTGATAGGGACTGTATAACACTAAACCGTGCACTACAGTCCCCTTGTTTATTACACTTATTATTTCTTGATTGAACTTATTTTCTTTAATGAACTTATCTTTTTTTAGAATTTATTTTTTTTAATTACTATATCTTTATTTAGCCAAGTACGCTTCTGCTTGTTTCTTAATATCATCATAAATTGTCTGTATACCAGCTTTGTCTAGTTGCGTACGAAGTTCAGCCAGTGCAGCATCCACATCACCTGCCATACCCAACATAAGTGGTGTATAATATTGAGATATTACTGTATCAACAGCAGCTTTTTCACTACTTACATTGGCATTACTAAAGGAGAATCCATCATAGGGATGTTCTGCCTTAATATTAGCATTCCAGGAATCTGATATTGCAGTTGTCTTTTTATCTACCTCATCTGGATTTTCAACAAATTCTTTACGCTTAATATCTGTATTAATCCAGCCCCAGTTACAATTATTATCCACACCATAGTTAGCATTGGCATCTAAAAGCTTATATTCCTTATCACCTACAGGTTCCCAATGGGTTCCAGGGATCCCTAAGGAGGTCAAATCTTGAATGTCTTTATTCGTGTAAAATTCATTTAATACCATCATTGCACGTTCTTTATTTTTGCTGGACGCATTAATTGCTACACCATTATTGATATATGGATTAACTGCTTTTTGTACATTGGGTGATACATCTACAACTGTACACTTCCATTCCGGATGCGCTTTGTTTGCTTCTTTTGCGTAATATTTAGCTGTGCCCAGATTCCATATCATAGAAGCAGCTGTTCCATTTAAGAAACCATCCTGTCTTTCTTCTGTGGTAGCTAATGAATCCGCAGACCAGAAACCTTTATCATACATATCTTTTGCCGACTTAAAGTAATTGGTAAACACTTCAGAATCTAAGGAATATAAGGTGTTAGTGTCTCCTGTATCTAAACAGTTATAGATAAATAACTCACCAGGGGCGCCACCAATGGTATCGAGTTTTTGATCCAGTAAATAGGAATAAAGTAATCCACCACCTTGTGTACCCAAAGGAGTTATGGTTGTTTCATTGGCCGCTACCTCCTCATAAAAAGAGATTAGCTGATCCCAACTGGTAATATCACTAAACCCGTATTTATCCATTAAATCTCCGCGAACAGCGACTACATTGGCTCCGAATTCATTCTGGTAATTGGGAACCATATAGGCACTTCCATCAATCTCAGCCTGACTCCATGCAACTTCTGGTACTACATTCCAGATCTCAGGTGCATAAGTTTTTATAAAGTCTTGTGCCAATGGATAAAATCCGCCCATAGCCACTGTGGTCTCATAATGTCCCCAGCCCGAAGCAGTAAAGATTAAATCAAACTCATCTGCTCCAGCAAATAGCAGAGAGTACTTTGTATCATGTTCGCTCCAGGACAAGAAATCCACATCTATAGTAGCATTTAATTTCTCTTGTAAAATTTTATTTATTTCTTCGTAAACCTTATCAAAGTCTGCTGTCCTATCCCCAAGCAGGTACATTTTTAACTTAACTGGTTTAGAAATATCAACACCATTAAAAGTCTTCCCGCCATCTGATGCCGCAGCTTCTTTTGATACCTCAGCAGTAGTAGCCTTCTCTTGTTCTGCCACTTCTTTTTTGCCACAACCTGTTAATAGCACAACAAACATAGATAGTACCAAGATAATAGATAAAATTTTCTTTCCCATAAAATATCCTCCTCTTTTATTTTCTTATATATAAACCCTGCAGGATTTATTTCTTAGCCTTTGACTGCACCAATTGTAATACCTTGGACAAAATATTTCTGAACACTAGGGTACAAGAGTATAATGGGGCCGGTTACTACGACGGTTAGTGCCATCTTTAAAGATTGGGTGGGCATGGACATTGCGGATACTGCACCACTGCTTCCTCCACCCAGAGACTCCAATATTCGCTTATAAGCTTCTATGTTATTTACTTGCTTATAGAGAAAATACTGTAGAGGATGCATGGTTTCTTTGGATATATAGAGCATTGCATTGTACCAGTCATTCCAATAGGCAAGTGCAATAAAGAGTCCAACCGTTGCCATCGCCGGCTTTATCATTGGCATTACTACTTTTATCATAGTCCCAAATTCCCCACAGCCATCAATTTTAGCTGCATCTATTAAGGAATCCGGCACTCCCATTATATAACTCTTCATAATTAATAAATTATACACACTAAATAAAAGCGGTAACAAAAGGGCCAAATAGTTATCCTTTAAGCCAAGGACCCTGGTCATCATGATGTAATAAGGAACCAGACCACCATTAAATAATGTAGTAAAATAAAAGAAAAATGAAAATTTATTCCGCCATTCAAATTCCTTTCTAGATAATACATAAGCTGTCATTGTTTGTATAAAGAGTCCAATGAAAGTTCCCACGATTGTAAGTAAAATAGTTACTCCATACGCACGAATAACCACCATTGGTTCTCTAAAAACTGTATGATATGCTGCTAATGTAAATTCCTGAGGAATTATACTAAAACCATTACTTCTAATAGCCTCCTCAGAAGATAAAGATGCAGAAACTACCATTATAAAGGGAATTAAGCATATTAACGCAACAACACCGTTAATAAGGTAGGATAGAAATTGCAGTACTTTGGAATCAAGCCCTTCTTTTATTTTATTACTTTGTTTTATAAAGCTTTCTTTATGTGACATATTCTTTCCTCCCTAAAACAAACTGTAATCTTTGTTATAAATGCTTACAATCTTGTTTACGATTAAGATTGTAATGAAACAAAGTACTGATTGATAAAGTCCTGCTGCTGAAGCCATACCAAAATCATTATTGCTAATTAGCGCTCTAAAGGTAAAGGTATCTATTACGTCTGTATGATTATAAAGCAATCCATTATTACCAACCAAATTATAAAACATATCAAAATTACCGCGGAAGATTCCACCGATAGCCAGCAATAATAATATAACTACCGTAGGCATCATTAGAGGAATTGTAATTCGAAAGATTCTCTGAAAAACATTCGCGCCGTCTATTTGAGCAGCTTCATATATACTGGTATCTATACCCATAATTGCAGCAAGGTACATAACAGAACCATATCCTACACCTTTCCAGGCACCAAACAGGGTTAGAATAATGGGCCATATGCCTCCCGTTGCATAGAAATTAATCTTCTCTCCACCAAGACTTTCTATAATGCCATTAATAAAACCAAAATCAAAGCTTAACATATTAAAAGATATAACGGATACGATAACCCAGGATATAAAATAAGGTAAAAACATGAGGGATTGTGATACTTTTCTGAAATATTTATTTTTCATTTCTGTTAGAAGTATTGCCACTGACATTTGAAGAACTGTATTAAAAGCTATGAACAGCAAATTATATAACACAGTATTTCTCGTTACTAATGCTGCCTGTCCAGATTTAAAGAAAAAAGAAAAGTTCTTAAGACCGTTAAAGGGACTGTTAAAAATCCCGCTTGCATAACTATACTTCTTAAAGGCTAATATAATTCCACCCATTGGAATGTAACTAAATAAAATTGTGTATAGTACTGCGGGTAATAACATTAACAAAAAAATTCTATATTTAATCAATTTATATAAAAATCCATGTTTTCTCATGTTCTATGCCTCCTAGTTTTTTGTCAAGTATCATTATTTCGTTGAACGCCTTAAATGAATTTCATAATCTAGGACTGTTTTAGATTTATTGCTATCACCTGCTATTAATCCGATTAACCGCTTACCTGCAATAGCTCCTAATTCTTTTGCATCAAAGCCGATTGCTGTAATGGGAGGATTGTTAGACTTCATAGAAACACTGTCGTAAAAAGAAGCAACTTTAATATCCTCAGGAACACTATAACCCTCTTCACGAAGTACAGATAATACTCTTCCACATATCACATCGTCTGTACACACAATGCATTCTGCATTTTTTTTCAATATATTATGTACTGCCTGTTCCACGAATACAGGGCTGCTGCAATCTGCAAATACCAGCTCCTGCTCAATATCTATTTTATTATTTCTCATTGCAAGAAAATAACCATCGCATCGATAGCGGTTTACCATATGCTTTCTATCGCCCATTATCATAGCAATGCCTTTTACACCATTTGCAATAAGCAGGGATACCAGATTCTCACAGGCTTCCATATGATTATTATCTATTTGGACTACCATATCATCTTCACTAGAGCCCACCAGCACAAAAGGAATAGAAGCTTTTTTTAAATAAGAGATAGCAAAGTCATTGTCGAAGTTTCTTGTTAAAATAACCCCATCCACCTTATTATGCTCCACTAATCTTTTCAAAAGATTAATGTCTGTTTCCTTTACTGTAGTCACGACAACATCATAGTTCATGGCTGCAGCAACCTCACATATTCCCAGAAGGCAAACTTGAAAAAATGGAGTATCAATAAAATCCTGATCCGCTGGAAATGCCACTCCAATATTGTAAGTCTTAGAATCTGCTAACCCCTTGGCAATGGAGTTAGGTTTAAAGTTGTGTTGCTCTATACACTCTATTACTCGTTGTACCGTATCTTTTCCGATTCTTCCTTTACCAGATATGGCTCTGGATACAGTAGATTTAGATACCTGTAACTCTTTGGCAATATCTGCTATGGTAAGTTTACTGGGTGATATTATGATCTTATTATCATTTACTACATCTTTATCATCCATGGAACTATCACCCCCTTTTCTTGCATTTTTCGCACAATCGGTTGCTCTTATTTAATTATATCATTGTGTTTAATTATTTCAATTATCTAAACTTTATATAGTTTTTATTGCATTCCTATACATAATGCATAATTTTTAATCCCACTTGAGCAACTTTTGTTGTTCATAATATTAGATTACTCCATATTTGTGAAAATACAGATTTGTTTCCGGTAAAGAAAATATCAAGGTTATGCCACTCATGTACCAATGCGCAAATTTTTGCACTTATGACTTACCAAGTCTTTGGCGGAATTAAATATGTACCCGGAGCACTTACCAGGGATTGAACTATAACAAAGTCTTCTCCATTGTACTGAAGCAGATTTGATAAGTAACCCAAGATATCTTCTTTAGAACTTCCCGTAATGGGATGCAATGCTAATAGATCATAAGTTTTCTCATCTAGATTACTTACAATAGGTAGAATAGGATTTGCCTCATGTACTATGCTTTGTACAGGTTTTAATAACTTGCCCCCCTCGTTATAGTACATGGATAAATAAGCCTTGCCCTTGTAACTGATATCCAGAAAGAATAACTGGTTCCTTCTTACACTCCAAACTCTTATCTTATAATAATCATCGAACTCTGCCATAAAAGAGTATTCCGTGTTGTACCTCTTGCTAGTAAATATGTTCTCTAAACTATCCTCTCTGAAACTCATGATAGATGCATGATAATTACCTTTATCTTGAGAATTCATAGCATCAAAGCCCAAATCTATAGTAAACAAAATATCTTGTTTATGATTATTTGTAAAATCCCCAAGAAACAGCGTTGGATTATAGCCATTTTGCTCTGTCATAATGTCCCAGCCAAACCACTCAGATTTATTCTCTTCTACCATACTTTCTGCTTTTATTACAATACTGTGGATGAGACTGGAACCGGCTTCTTTGTTACCATACAGACCAATTCTTTCCTTTATACCATCCCCATTCACATCTCCCATTACCTCGTCAACCAACATATCATATTCCATTTCAAATGAATCCGTTTGCATACCACCGCTTTCATTTCTGCATTCATTGCCACTATCTTTAGTTGTAATGTCCTCCCCATTCGCCGCACTGGGAGGTATGAGGACGTAGTCAGCAAATGTTCCCCAGTTCTCTGCCTTGTTCAATTCCGGGTTATGATATAAAAAGTACACAATAATAGGATACAGATCCATTTCAGGGTGATAACTAAAAAATTCTCTATCTCCGTATCTTATTGCCTGTAATGCAAGAGGGAGTTCACGTCGAAATATCTCTTCACGAAATAAACCTTCACGAAAGGACTCCTTACTGCTTTCCATACCTTTCTCTCCTGATTTGTTCATATGTAAATAAACTTGAAACCAAAAGCCATCGCCATAAAGCCATTCCCCCAGCACATCATCTCTCATAGGGGTGATTTTATCATATGCAAATTCCCGCCCTATCTGTAAATATAAATCTCCTGTGGTATCTGAATGGGTTAAAGTATAACATCTTGGAATAAGAGGTCCCTTCTTCGTAACTCCCTCCATATAATCTACCGTAAGTTTCTCTGGATTTAATCCGCTCATCATAATACCTCTAAATATCTTCTTAACAATTAATATGAACTCCTCCTACCATATTATTCGTTCAATGAAATATAAAAAGACGTTGTATACCTGTGCTTTAAAGTATACAAACTCAACATTTACCTACTATTTTATTACAATCACTCAAGTTTCGCTATTTCATATAGATTATTTATCATTAACCAGGTACTTGTATTAAAGTACATTACATTCCATATTGATATGCCTTGTAATCCATATCCTTGGGAATATACCAGCATAGGATAAACTACTCTTATATCTTCAAACCATGCCATATACTCTATATCGTTTTCCAAATAACTAAAATAGGCCGTACGAGTACGGTTATTAAACTGTATTACAGAGTTGGTATAATGGGCTAAATTTATGGCGGACTTAAGATTTAGATAGTTTACTATTGTTACTGCCGCAAAATAAGGGAACTCCCACAAATATCCAATATCAGAAATGCCTAATATACATTTTTCCGGAGGAATCAATGTCACTGCATTCGTCAGTGTTTCCACAACCGCTTCAAAGGGTATCACACTAATCGGAAGTGAATTGGAGGTCCCCCATTCATGTCTTAACTGGTATAATACTTCATTTGCTGCAGCACTTAATCCTTTATAGTCTATGCCACTATACATAATTCCTGTTGATACCTCGAAGGTACTGGGATCTATGGTGACTATTACAAAATATCCTTCCCGGTTTAATAATTCTGTTATTTTTGCAATAAGTTTTACATAATCCTCCCTATCCCCTGGCCTGACAAAGGGTGTTTCTATGTTAATACCAGAATATCCTTTACGTTGAAGTGTATTAAGAATATTTTCAATATATAAATTCTGGATCTGTATATCATTGATAAGAATATGTACTATTTCTTTATCTATATTATTTTCACTCATTGCTGCAGTCAAAAACATAATTGGCAATACACCATATTTTTTGGCCAATTGTATGACTTCTGAATCGTTAAGATCATCCAAGTTGCCATTTCTATTGTACTCATAAGAATAGATAGTTAGGTAAGTCAAATATGGTAAGATCTTACGAAGGGTATCCTTATTAATAAAAGGATACGCAAAGCCATTTGTTTTTATTTTGGTTGATTTAATACCATCGTAACTTATCACTAACTCCTCACCTGGATTTAGTGCTCTGCCTGAAATATTGGGATTATTTCTAAGTAGCTCCATAGTATTTGTTCCGTAAATACTTGCTATAGTCTCTAAATTATCCCCCTCTTGTACTATGTATGTCTGTTCTGGAATAAGAATAACCAGTGCTTCCCCTTGTACTAGTTGATTGGGATCTGTTATATCATTTTCTAAAGCTAATCTTTCAGGCTTTATATGATAGCTACTGGCGATTGTATAAATGGTATCACCAGGCTGAACTACATGAATGAACATTTTAGACCTCTACTGTTTTATTATATAATATGAAAATTCTGTAGTATTTATTAGTAATTATCAAAGATCTGAACACTATAGGAAGCAAGCTTCACTGAAGTCACCCAGGAGCTTGCGTTTCTTACATTTGAAGTATGAATGATCTATTACAGACAACCTTTGATTATAATTATATGATAAACAGCGGTTTTGAGATTAGCTGCCATATTGGCGGCAAGGTACATAAGAGAGTATTCTTAAGTATGGATGCTATGGAATATGGTGTTAATATAAGCATAGAAGATAACGAACTATTGAGATTGCAAAGATTTGTGAATAGATTGAACTGCATTAATATGCTCCCCATTAAGATATAGTGATTACCTGATTCATGGTAGTGCAGAAAGATTGCTAGGGGAAAATGTAATCAAAGATTACCCTCATGAGAATTCATAACGAAAAGAAAAGTGGTAACTAAGGTAACTTCAGGTATCTTAGAAGCCCACCATACAATAATTACAAAAAACCGCTATATCAAATATGATATAGCGGTTTAACATTTTAGTTATTAATCTAAAGTGTAAGGCATTAAAGCGATATGTCTTGCTCTCTTCACTGCTACAGTAAGAGCTCTCTGATGTTTCGCACAGTTTCCTGTGATTCTTCTAGGAAGAATTTTACCTCTTTCAGATACATATCTTTTTAATTTATTAACATCTTTATAATCGATACCTGCATGGTTCTTATCAGCGCAGAATACACATACTTTCTTTCTTCTACGTGTATTTCTTCTCTTCATTGGAGAATCGCCTTTATCATTTCTATCGTTTCTGTCATTTTTATTAAATGCCATAACTAAACCTCCTTATCCGATGAATACTTTTTATTATTCTTTATGCGTTAATTAAATGGCAGTTCTTCATCAAGTCCGTCAGGAATGTTCATAAATCCGTCGCCAATTGCCTGGCTAGGTGCCGGTCTCTGGCTTTGTCCATAAGAAGACTCAGAGCTTGCTCCTTTACTCTCAGCAAATTCCTGTTCTTCAACAACAACATCGGTTGTATAAACTTTCTGTCCTTCTTTGTTTGTATAGCTGCCTGTCTGGATTCTTCCGGTTACAGCAATTTTAGTTCCTTGCTTTAAGTATTTTTCAGCAAATTCAGCAGCTTTACCAAAGCTTACGCAATTGATAAAATCAGCATCTGGTTCACCAGGTCTTTTGAATCTGCGATCTACTGCTAAGGAATATCTTGCAACTGCTAAAGAATTCTCTCCTTGAGAGTATCTAACTTCCGGGTCTCTTGTGAGACGTCCCATTAAAATGACTTTATTCATATTAAGGATAACCTCCTTTTATTATGCGTCCCGTCTAATGCATAAGAATCTGATTACATTTTCCATAATGCGAATACGATCTTCAACTTCGCCAGGGCATGTTGAATCAGCATCGAACTGGATGAAATAGTAGAAGCCTTCTTTCATTTTCTGAACTTCGTAAGCTAATCTCTTCTTACCCCATTCATCAACATTAGTAATAGTACCGCCGAATCTTGCAATAAGTTCTTTAACGGCCTCTACTGTTGCTAATCTAGCTTCATCTTCGATTTTTGCATTTACAACTAAGGATAATTCATATTGGTTCATAGTTGTGTGCACCTCCTTTTGGTCTCTGGCCCTTTAGCAAGTAAAGAGCAAGGAAAAATTTATATACATATCACAAATATATATATTATCATATTTTGTATAGCTTGGCAAGTTTTTTATTCATAAAAACCAGTAAAACAATTTAATTGAAATATGGCTAGAATTCTGTATATACCTACGAAAAAGCTGCCACTTAAATCTATGGCAGCTTTTTCATTCCTATATAATATTAGAGGTTAAAAAGCAATTCGTATTTATTCCATAACAAAATAATCTGAAAGTACATCCTTTACAGTCCTAATTTCTTTCTCTTGATAAGCATTGGCACCACAAAAAATTAATGCCTCCTCCATGTTCCCTTTGGCTGCATTTACCAGTGCCGCAGTAATACAATAAGGAATCGTTGCAGGTACACACCCTTTGATGCAATTATAACATTTTTTTACTGGTACTCTATCTAAGAGAACCCTCTTGGCAAACTGATTGCCAATTGCTCTCCCTGGCATTCCAACCGGGCTTTTAACAATCATTATGTCTTCTTCCTTGCTATCTATATAAGCCTGTTTATAATTCATATGAGCATCGCATTCTTTGGTGGTAACAAACTTGGTAGCGACCTGTATTCCTTGTACACCCAGATTAAAATAATACTCCATATCCTTCTTATCATGAATGCCACCAGCCATGATAACAGGTATTTCTTTTTTATATTTTTCTTCGTATTCTTTTGTCAACTGTACAATCTCTACAATTTCTTTTTCATAAGCCTGATAGTCTGGATTTGCTAGGTCTTCATAAGTAAATCCCAGATGTCCTCCTGCTTTATGACCCTCTATAATTAATGCATCCGGTGCCACTTTGTCTTTTCGATCCCATAGCTTATAAATAATTTTAGCTGCTTTTAAAGAAGATACAATTGGCACTAATTTCGTTTTACTATTTTTAGCAAGTTCCGGCAGTTCTGTTGGTAATCCTGCACCAGAAATAATAATATCAATTCCATTTTTAATGGCTTCTTTTACATATCTTGCGTAGTTTTGAGTGGCCACCATAATATTAACACCTAGAATCCCGCTTGGCGCTAGTTTTCTGGCTCTCTTTATATGTTCTCCAATCATTCTAATATTGGCTTCTAATGGATTTTTATCAAAATCTGGCTCAGTAAATCCGATTTGAGCTGTGGATATTACCCCTACTCCTCCATAGGAAGATACGGTTCCTGCTAAAGAACTAAGGCTGATTCCAACTCCCATCCCACCTTGTATAATGGGTAGTTTTGCAGTTAAATCTCCAATTTTAAGTGGTTTCATAATACCTCTTTCCCAGGTAACTAATTGAATAGAATTTCTCTTAATTATTCTACTGCTTTCATCAATCTATTCTTAGCCCTGATATCTGTAATTTTATTGGATTCAGGTACTAATACACTTTTATTGAAAGATTCTTGCACTAAATTTATTTTTTATTATTCCTCTGATGAAGGAAGTTAATCCCCCGGTTCTACCACTTCTTATCTATGTCTGGACAACTTTTCTTATCCATTACAGCTCGTAATTCTACAAAGCAACCACAGATTCTGCACATACCATTTAAGAGATTTTGGCAGCTTTTGCAAATTGTGAGACGTCTTTCATACTCCGAAGGTTTTACCTTGATCTCTTCATCAAGATGATCAATATATTCGTACAGACTCTTAAAGTAAGCATCCTCTGGCATATCTTTTAAAAGACATTGCTTACAATAACGGACACTATCAAAATTTTCTGACATTTTCTTTATTCCTATTCTTTAACTGTCATCACTTTATTCTAGTTCATGTACTAGAATTACTGTTAATAAGATTCTCTGATTAAAACAGACTGTGTACTACTTATACAACCTGTGACTGACTGGACCATCACTTGCAACGTCCAGTCAGTCTATATTATACCGTATATATAAATTTCACTGCTCTCTCTATCCATTCTGCAACATCATGATCTTTTCCATATTCCCAGCCGCCATTCACAATATGGTTTCCCAGCGACAGACCATGCCCGCCTTTTGGATAAACATGAAGTTCAGTCGTAATTCCTTCTTGTATAAGGGCAGTGGCAAATAGCATCGCATTTTGGACAGGAACTGAAGCATCCTCATAAGTATGCCAAATAAAGGACTTCGGTGTATCTTTGGTCACCTGCTTTTCAAGGCTATTAAATTCTAATAGTTCTTGCGTTTGATTCTCTTCTCCTAAAAGATTTAACATGGAGCCATTATGGGCATACTCACCACTTGTAATGACGGGATATGATAATAAAAGCTTATTCGGTTTTACTAGTTCCTTCTTAGCCTCTGGTATGTTCTTTAGAATACACGCCTTACTCCAATGAACCCCTACAGAAGCCGCTAAATGACCACCTGCGGAAAATCCTAATACACTTATGTTATCTTCATCTATATTCCATTCCTCACAATTTTCTCTTATGTATTGAAGTGAAAGCAAGGCTTCACATAGTGCTACCGGAAATCGTACGGGTGCAACATGATAATTAAGTACAAATGCACATATTCCTTCTGACATAAGTTTTAGAGCAACACCTTCTCCTTCTCTTTCAGAAGTGAAGAAATATGCACCGCCAGGTAATATAAGTACTGCCGGATGTTTCTTTGCAGCATCTACTTCCTTTAAATTATCTGGAATATACCCTCTAAGTAAAGCTGGGCTCTCTCCGCTATCTGGTAAACCTGTAGTTATTTCCTTTGTAAAATACTTCATTCTAATCCCCATTTCCCCAATAAAGGGGGGCTGCCTGTATTGCTGAAAGAATATATCAGCCATTTATTTTTTTTCTTTCAGTATAAAATCTTAATTTCTTAAACAATTTTCTTTATAGAAAGTATAGCACCTTAAAATTTACAAGACAAGATGTTTTCCAATCTAATAACCAGAATTTGATAAATACAACCAATATATGCCCTTTCATGCAGATATGATATGAAATAAGTTATATGGAAAGAATCTGCTCATGGCCTTACTCCATATACTATATTTCAGCCTTATGTATATGAATAGTATTCGTACACACACTGGCTATTGAAAAGTGATAATTATATAGCAATTCATACTATATTTTTTAATGATTTTAGAGTACAATAAATAAGTACAAGCATACTATGGAGGTAAAACATGTTATTTGGTGCATTAGAAGCAGGTGGAACAAAAATGGTATTGGCGTTGGGTAATGAAAACGGTGAGATCTTAGAACAGATTTCAATACCAACACAGACACCCGATATTACAATTCCAAAAATTATTGAGTATTTTAAAGATAAGAATATAGAAGCTTTGGGCATTGGTTCCTTTGGGCCTATAGATCTTGATAAGAAGTCTCCAACTTATGGCTATATCACTTCCACACCTAAGTTGGCTTGGTTAAACTATGATATAGTGGGCAATATTAAGAAGGAATTAAATATTCCTATTGGATTTGATACAGATGTGAATGGTTCTGCACTTGGGGAAGCAACTTGGGGCAGTACAAAAAACGCAGATTCCAGCATTTACATAACAATTGGTACTGGCGTTGGTGTAGGCGTATATCAAAATGGTGGTCTGCTTCATGGCATGTTACATCCTGAAGCTGGACATGTACTGCTTAGCAAACATCCTGAAGATACATTTGAAGGTTTCTGCCCTTATCATCCGAATTGTTTTGAAAGCCTTGCAGCTGGCCCTGCTATTGAAAAAAGATGGGGCAAAAAAGCTATAGATTTAAAAGACAATCTAAAAGTATGGGAATTGGAAGCCTATTATATCGCACAGGCCTTGGTGGGATATATTTTGACCCTCTCACCTCACCGCATTGTATTAGGTGGCGGTGTTATGCATCAGGAACAGTTATTCCCATTAATTCGCACACAAGTAAAAGAGCTCCTCAATGGCTATTTAAATACGCCTCAATTAGAAGATATGGACTCCTACATTGTTCCCGCTGCTCTTAATGATGATCAGGGGATTATGGGCTGTATACAATTAGCCAAGCTAGAATTAGGTATGAACTAATGATACCTAGAGAGAATTAAGTATATTTAGTTTTATGTTTTTAGTTTTATGTTTTTAGTTTTTAGTTTTATGTATTTGGTTTTATGAATTTAGTTTTATGAATTTAGTTTTATGTTTTATGTAATTAGTTAGATGTTTTTATTAATATAATTAGTTAAATAACTTCCACTTAAATAACAGACACCCTATTTATTTAGTATGCCAATAGGTGTACCTTATGGTACGCAGTTGCCACACAATATAAATGGGGTGTCTTTATCTATTCTTTATTATTAGCTTCTTTATGACTCTTTTGCTCCAGCATTGCCTTTTATTAACTGTCTTAAATTCTTCTCAACCTGTTTTCTAGGTATCATGATTTGATGTCCGCAGCCTTGACATTTTAAACGGAAATCCATACCTATCCTTAACACTTCCCATAAACTGCTTCCACAAGGGTGCTGTTTTTTAAGTTTCACTACGTCTCCCACCTGTATATCCATTTAAAGCCTCCTAATATTACACTTGCATTTAGCAAGTTTATTTTAACAAATCCAATCAAGCTTTTTGTCGATTATCTTAAATAAAGGTAATTTTTTGCAACAAAAAAATAATAAATTACCCCTTGCATTTTTATTTCACATGATGTAGTATATGTGTATGCCACATGTAGTATTGAAAACTACATCATACACTTTTAAAATTATATTACATAATATTAATAGTATTATTATATAAATTTTGACTAACACTATTATAAAATTTATAGCAAACATTCAACAAAGAAAGGAATTGATGCATATGGCAAAAAATATTAAAAATCCAAAAGATCCAGGAAGTGCAATCACTCATTTTATCGGAACCTTAATGGCACTTTTTTCAGCTCTCCCTTTATTATTAAAAGCTTCTAAATCTCCAGACCCTGTTAATATTATATCTTTGGGGATATTTGCACTTAGTATGATATTACTTTATACTGCAAGCACAGTATACCACACCTTCGATTTATCTGACAAGATTAACAGGAGATTAAAGAAATTTGATCATATGATGATATTCATTCTGATAGCAGGTACTTACACTCCCATCTGCTTAAATGTATTAGGCGGTAAAGTTGGTATAGGTTTACTTATATTAATTTGGGGTATGGCTATACTTGGCATGGCTTTAAAAGCCTTCTGGGTATACTGCCCTAAATGGGTATCTTCCATTATATATATTGCGATGGGCTGGACCTGTGTTCTTGCCTTTTCTCCTCTTCTAAACACATTGCCTACCACTGCATTTAATTGGTTATTAGCAGGCGGAGTTATTTATACTGTTGGTGGTGTTATATATGCTTTAAAATTACCTATATTCAATAGCAAACATAAAAATTTTGGTTCTCATGAAATTTTTCATTTATTTTGTATGGCCGGAACCATATGTCACTTTATACTCATGTATGAATTCGTTGCAGGACACTGATATATCTTAACGTAAAGTGATAATTAGAGCAAACTAACTTGACAGAACTTACAAATCATGTTAATCTTAATAATAATTACTATTATTGGAGGTGAAATATGACTGCAACTAAGTTCAGCCGTCAGCGTGAATCAATTAAGAGCTATCTTGCTACTACGAAAGAGCATCCTACAGCAGATATGGTTTATATGAATATAAGAAATATATATCCTAATATAAGTCTTGGTACTGTATACCGTAATCTTAATTTATTGGTGGACCAGGGAGAAATCATCAAAATTTCTCATGGCACAAGCAGCGACCGCTTTGATGGAAATTCAATGCCTCATTATCACTTCGTATGTACCAAATGTTCCTGCGTTGAGGATTTAGAGATCCCAGAATCAACCTTTAGGGAATTAAATAAAATAGCTGGCCAAGGATTTGATGGAATTATAGAAGGAAATAGTACCTTTTTTTATGGTACATGTAAGAACTGTAAAGACAATGAGTCCCATTAGGATAAAACGGAACCGACCTCTGTCAAGTAGACAGGGGTCGGTTCCGTTTTATTCTGAGTAATTTGTAAAAACTTTTAAAAAAGGGTTGACAAATCCCTTTTTATTTTATATTATAATAACAGTAATAATTACTATTATTGATTGAGAAGAATAAAAGGAGAATATAAGATGAAAAAATTTGTATGTCAAGTATATGGTTATGTTCATGAAGGAGATTTTGCACCAGATCAATGTCCAATTTGTAAAGCGCCTGCAGCTAAATTTGCAGAACAGTCCGGAGAAATGACTTGGGCAGCTGAACATGTAGTTGGTATTGCACAAGGTGTAAGCGAAGATATTATCAAAGATTTAAGAGATAACTTTACTGGAGAATGCAGCGAAGTTGGTATGTACCTTGCTATGTCAAGAGTTGCATTTAGAGAAGGATATCCTGAAATCGGATTATATTATGAAAAAGCAGCATTCGAAGAAGCTGAACATGCATCTAAATTTGCTGAACTTCTTGGTGAAGTAGTTACAGACAGTACAAAGAAAAACTTAGAACTTCGTGTAGCGGCAGAAAATGGTGCAACTGCAGGTAAATTTGATCTTGCTAAACGTGCTAAAGCTGCTGATCTTGATGCAATTCATGATACAGTTCATGAAATGGCAAAAGATGAAGCAAGACATGGTAAGGCCTTCCAAGGATTATTAGAAAGATATTTTGGCAAGTAAATTTATATAGATATTTTACAGAATATATTATATAGCCCCTCTTAAAGTTTCCCTTAACATATAATTAGTACCTATATCTAAGCTAAGAAAACAAACATCCTATTAACGTTTTTTGTTAATAGGATGTTTGTCATTATTCTATTCTTACAAGGCATCTTAACAAATCTATTGTACTGCTATCCTTTTACGGCACCCGAAACAAGGCCTTTGATTAAGAATTTTTGCCCTAAAATAAATACTAAAAAGGCTGGTATTAAAGCTGATGAAGCTGCTGCCATTACAAGATTATATTCTGTGACACTTTCTTCAATAAAATTAGTTAATGCTATTGGTATAGTATATAATCTCCAATCACTTAGAAATACTAAGGGTTCCAAATAACTATTCCAATTCCACAAAAAAACTACCATTGCAAGTGATGCCATACTTGGCTTTGCTATGGGCACCATAATTCTTGCCCAGGTAACATACTCATTGGCACCATCTACTTTTGCTGATTCTCTTAGTTCATCTGGTATTTGCATAAAATACTGCCTCATAAGAAAAGTTCCAGTAATTGTTATTAAACCCGGTAGTATTAAAGTTAAATGTGTACCTGTTAAATTAAGTTTGTTAAACATAACAAACTTAGGTATTAAGGTTACCTGGCTAGGAATCATCATTGTAGCTAAGTATAATAAAAACAAAATATTTCGTCCTCTAAAGTTAATTTTAGCAAATGCATATCCCGCCAAGGTACTAGTCAAAACTGAGCCTACTAAATTTATAGAAGCAATCTTTATGGAATTTAAATATGCTAATGCAAAATGATAATCCCTTGGAGCAAGATCTCCTATGTTCCATACTTTCTTATAATTTTCAGGATAAAAGTACTTAGGAATCCACTCTATTGGTAGTTTCATAACATCCAAAGGTATTTTCATAGAAGCTGATATCATCCATAAAAATGGTGTTATCATTGTTAACGCTATAGCTCCAATTATTATTGTAAAGATGCTACGTAGCATAACCTTCTTTAATTTTTCTTTACTACTCATGCCATATTCTCCTTCTTAGTAACTAACCCATTTTTTCTGTCCATACCATTGAACTAACGTAACTGTAAACAAAATGATAAATAGTATCCAAGAAATTGCTGAAGCATAGCCCATTTTATAGAAAGAAAATGCAGCGGTATATATGTAATACACAAGTACATTAGTGGAGGTACCTGGACCGCCTCTAGTCATTATCTGAATCGGAGCAAATACCTGGAAGGAGGTAACAACGGTTGTTATAACTAAGAAAAATGTTGTTGGCGATAAAAAAGGTATTGTTAATTGAAAGAATTTAGTAACTTCATTTGCGCCATCAATATCTGCTGCTTCATACACATCCTTGGGCAGTCCTTGTATTGCAGATGTGTAAATCATATTAGAATATCCTACACCTCCCCATATAGTCATCAGAATGACTGCTGCCAATGCCCAATTGGGGTTGCCTAACCACTGAGGAGGATTTTCAATACCTAATGCTTTTACTAGTACGGTAAAAGGTCCCCATGGCGAATACATCATAACCCAAACTATAGCAACTGCAACTACATTAGAAATGTAAGGCATAAATAACGCCAGTCTTAGCGGTAATTTAGCAAAACAATATTTATCAATCAAAACAGCCAATACAAGTGCTATCATAATTGTTATTGGAACTACTGTGCACGCAAAAATTATTGTGTTTAATAAAGAACTTGTGAACCACTTATCACTCCACAAAGTGATGTAGTTCTTTATTCCAACAAAATCCCAATTTCCTATACCTTTTGTATAATCCCAATTAGTAAAGCTGATGATAAGTGAAAAAATCATAGGAAATAAAGTAAAAATACAAACTCCAATAATATTAGGTAAGATAAATGTATATCCTACTATATCTATCTTCATTTGTTTACTTAATCTTATTTTATTCACCTTGTGACCTCCTTTCTTTCATTATAAGATTATAGTCGTTACCAAACTTAAGATAATCTTATTTTTCGTATCTTTCTTTCTTTTATAGCTAAATATAATTCTTTATAGTATTCCTTTTATTTAGGCAGACTCTTGCGGGTCTGCCTATTGTGAAGTAACTACTCTTTTAGTATTTTATCGCTGCGTTCTTTTGCTTTTAGCATACCTTCTTCAGCGGTCTGATTTCCAATTAAAATTCCTTCTAATTCTTCTACTACTATCTTTTTCACTTCAGCAATATGATTTGTAATAGAGGGAACTGCATAATTATCTGCGGGAGTAATGAGTATTTTCATGGTAGAATCTAAATCCATATGTTCTTCTGCACCTTTTAAGAATGTCTCAGCAACAACCTCAGAATCAAAGGAATTGGAGGCAGGAACACGTCCTCCTTCCGTAACGGGCAGCATGCCTTCTGTAGCATACCATTTAACAAACTCCCAGGCTTCTTCAATGTGTTCGCATTTAGGGCTAATCGATAATAAATCTCCGTAGCCACCTTGGGTATAGTTTCTTTGTCCCGCTTCTACTACTGGATATGGTGCAAATGCTGTTTCAAAATCATGAGGATAATCTGTTAAGTTCTTTATATTTCTTACCATCCACGGACCTACTGTCATAGCTGCTTTACCAGTTAAAAACATTCCCTCTTGAGATAATTTCTGCGTTACAGAGTCTGTATGGGTTGGAGAACTACCATCTACATTCATCATATTATGAAGTAAATCAACTGATTTAATCATAACCGGGTTATCCAGGTTACTTTCTTTTTCATTCTTATAAAAGTAATCTCCGCCCAGGGATTGCACTGCTAAGTATGTAAACGGAGCCGTCAGATCCTGTTGTGTATTCCAAAACATACCATACACTTTTTCTTGTCCCTCTCCATGAGTTAATTTCTTTGCAATATCTCTAAATTCGTCATATGTCCATTCCGTAGGAATAGCAATTCCAGCTTCATCAAACATTGTTTTATTAAGAACAATACCATACTGATCTAGTTTGGTTGGAATTGCATACGGTTTACTGTCTACATAATACGCTTTTGCCATAGCTCCAAAATTCTTATCTATACTAAATCCGTCTTTGTTCATAATTTCAGTCAAATCAAGCGCCATACCACCTTCCGCTCTCTTTGCCAAGACATCAATACCATAAGTGACGTAAATATCTACACCCGTACCTGATAAGAGATTAGTCTCCAATTTCATATTGCCAGTTTCGTCATTAACAAAACGTTCATACTCAACTTTTATACCTTTATCTTTATATAGCTCATTAAAATTGTCACACACTGCTTGAGGGCCGGCTTCTGGTGGTACTCCTCCCCACATTCTTAAGGTAATCATATCCTTTCCATCAGCTCCAGCGTTCCCCCCTGTGGCATCTGCACCCTTCTTGTTACTGCATCCCATTAAGCTCATAGCCAGCATGACAGATACTGCTGCCAATGCTACAAATCTCCTGATTTTTCTCATACACCTACTCCTTTATACAGTTTTTTACTACATCTTTACTATACTAAAAACAGCAGGCTTATTACATACTTAAGCCTGCTATCTTTCTTCAAAAAACAATTGTAATTTATCACATGATTTTTTTGCAATTATAATTCTTCAATTTTCTGCTTCGTTTCTTTCAATTTCTGCTATTCCACTCTTTTCTTCTATAGCTGTTAGGTGACATTCCTGTTCTCTTTTTAAATAATGTACTGAAATAATTAGGGTTATAGATGCCTACCATATCCGCTATTTCCCCAATTTTCATATCTGTATTCTTTAGTAAGTGCATGGCTTCATCTTCTTTTAATTGATTAACATACTCCATAAAGCTTATACCAACCTCTTCTTTAAAAACATGAGAAAAACGGCTCTCACTCATATTTACAATAGAAGATATTTTAGTTACAGATAATTCCTCTGCGAGATGACTTTGAACAAAACTTTTTACCAGGCTTATCTCTTTGCGGCAAGGCCTTCCCTTGTTTGCTTCACATTCCTCTATATATAGCTTTACATAAAAAATAATATTACTTTTTATGGTCTGAAAAAAATCATACCCTACAATAGCATCACTAAAATTGACACCATCTTTATTTAAAATAGTATCCATGTCAATTCCCCTTTGTGAGAAGCTATAACTGATGACTTTATACACTTTAAATAACAACTGCCTTATTCCCTCTGGGGCAAATTCTTCTCTATCCTGAAGAATTTGCAGAATTTTATCTATATTTTCAGATACCTTAGTATCATTTTTCTTTAAAATAGCTTCCCGAAGTTCATTTAAATGGGAATCTATAGAAAAATCCACTTCTTTATTTCTATCGGATTTATGTAGGTATATTTTTCCGGTTTCTCCATAAAACTTCTTCTCCATGGTTTTCATAGTATCCAGAATAGCATCTTTTAAATGAATTACCCCCATATATTCTTCACTTAAAGCTGCACTAATATCTAATCCTATGTATTGTTTTATATTCTTAATTAGTATGGTGAAATTCTTTTTAAAACTATTTTTAAACTCTTCAAAGTCGTTTTGATAATTTAGAATTAGGATAAAATCCTTCTCTTTGTAAAAGAACACTTCACATATACCTACTTGGTTCATTACTTCAGTTATAATATTACCCATGGTGAATTTAAGCAGATTAAGATCAGAAAAGTTCCCTTTCTTACGAGCAATGTCAAAG
>DALYNO010000004.1:0-28156 GCA_031975295.1 Anaerocolumna sp.
GTTGATTCCATAATCACATAGTCGGCTTCTCTCATAAACTGAGGATCTTTTATCAAAGGCTGATTCACATTACCGATATCACCTGAAAATACAATCTTTTTTTGTATATCTCCTTCTGTAATCCATACTTCAATACTGGAGGAACCAAGTAGATGTCCACCATCTACAAAACGAATTTCGATTCCTTGATATAAAACAAATTTTTCATTATATTCATGGGATACAAAAGAGGATATCGTTCCTTTGGCATCCTCTACAGTATACATGGGGAGTTTAGGGTCATCCCCTTTTCTCTGGCCTTTTCTATTTCGCCACTCAACCTCAAATTCTTGAATATGTGCACTATCCAGAAGCATAACTTCACATAACCCACTTGTTGCTCCAGTGGTATGAATTTGTCCACGAAATCCACCTGCATATAATATAGGAAGTCTGCCTGCATGATCCATGTGGGCATGTGTTAACAGAATCCCGTCTAAAGCGTCAAAAGGAACAGGAATGTCTTCATTGATATAAACATCCCTGCCCTGTTCTAATCCACAGTCTATTAAAATATTTTTTCCTAAAGCCTCCAAAAAATAACAGCTTCCTGTTACTTCATGAGCAGCGCCTATAAATGTAAGCTTCATAATAACTCCAATCATAATCTATGCATTTTAGATTTATTTACCATATACAAAAGATTATCATGCTCAGAATTACTGAAAATCATACATTTATCCTTATAAAACTTATTTTTCTTATGTTTAACGTTTTGTTCCAAAGAAAAATAAAGCAATCGTTCCCGGACCGGAATGACTACCAACAACTGGTCCAATGGGTGTTAATATAACATCTTTTACATGAAGCTTCTCTTTGATTTGTTCCGCTAAAAATTCAGCATCTTCCATAGCATCTCCATGTCCGATAAATATCACTTGTTCTTCTGGATTGGTACTAGTCTCTACCATATGATCCAATAAGGCTAAAAGGGATTTCTTTCTTCCCCTAACCTTTTCCATTGGAATTAGATGACCATCATCGTCTACATGTAAGATAGGTTTAATATTTAATGCTGTACCAATTCCTGCACTCAGGGCACTGACTCTGCCCCCTCTTTTTAAATGAAATAAATCATCTACCGTAAACCAATGGCATAATTTCAAAACATTTTCTCTTAGCCAAGCGTCTAACTCTGTAAGAGATAATCCCTCTTTTTGCTTGTTAGCAGCAGTGTAAACTAATAGCCCCTCACCAGCTGAGGCAGCTTTTGTATCAATACAGCTAATCCTAGCATCTGGATATTTTTCCAACAATTCTTCACTGGCAATTACAGCAGAATTATAAGTACCACTTAAACCAGAAGAAAATCCAATATATAAAATATCATTGCCTTCTTTGATAACTGGCTCAAAATAATTTAAAAATGTCTGTGTATTCACTAAAGAGGTCACTGATTTACTTCCTGCTTTTAATGCTTCATAAAATTCATGAACTCCCATTTCTCTTCCATCTGGATAATGTGTATAACTCTTTTGATTCATCTCAAAATTCATTGGTATTACAATAACACCTAATTCCTCTACTAACTCCTTCGTTATATCTGACGTAGATTCTGTTATAATTACATAGTTTCTCATTATAGTTATCTTTCATAACACATCCTGATTGCATGTATTATTACCACATTTCTTAAGTCGAAGGAATTTAAGTGTGGCACTCCTTTCAAATAGAATTTCCCTTCAACATCGCTTCTTTCATTCATTTGAATTATGTTCATTTTACCACTTCGTCCGCTTCATTACAATATTAAGGTAGAAATACACCATAAAAAATGACTTCCAAAAGAAGTTGTAATCCTCTCTAAGAAGTCAATTTATATTCCATTCATTCATGATTTATATAGTTTATTAATCCTTCTGCTTTTATAATCTTTTGCATAAATTCAGGAAATGCCTGGCCTTTAAACTCTAACCCCTTCGTTATATCTTTAATCACACCTGAGTCAAAATCCACTTCCACTTCATCTCCAGCTTCTATTGCTTTAGCTGCCTCTGGACATTCAATAATTGGAAGTCCAATATTGATGGCGTTTCTATAAAATATTCTGGCAAAAGTCTCTGCAATTACGCAATCTATTCCTGCTGCCTTAATCGCAATTGGCGCATGCTCTCTGGACGAACCACAACCAAAATTTTTATTAGCCACCATAATGTCACCTTTTACTACTCTACCCACAAATTCCTTATCAATATCCTCCATACATTTCTTAGCAAGTTCTAAGGGGTCAGAGGTAATTAAATATCTTGCTGGAATAATTACATCTGTATCTACATTATCTCCATATTTATGAACTTTCCCGTGTGCTTTCATCCTATTACCTTTCATGCACAATTACTTAGGTAAACTTAAGTATGAGCATTCCTTTCTATATTTTAACATTAAGTGATAAACGGCAATCCTAGTTGATAGCCTACAGCCCTAATTCTTCTGGTCCGGATATTCTGCCTGTGACTGCACTTGCAGCGGCAACCGCTGGACTTGCCAAATATATTTCTGATTCCACATGACCCATTCTTCCAACAAAGTTTCGGTTGGTTGTGGCCACTGCCCGTTCTCCTGCTGCAAGAATACCCATATGCCCTCCAAGGCAAGGTCCGCAAGTGGGGGTACTAACAATTGCTCCTGCTTTTATAAATGTTGCAAGCAATCCTTCCTCCATCGCTTTTAAATAAATATCCTGGGTTGCCGGAAATATAATAACACGCATACCCTTTTTCACTTTTCTTCCTTCTAATACTTTCGCTGCAACCCTTAAATCATCAATCCGTCCGTTGGTACAAGAGCCAATAACCACTTGATCTATGGTAATTTCTCCTACTTCATCAATGGTTCTTGTATTCTCAGGTAAATGAGGAAATGCCACTGTAGACTTCAAAGAACTCAAATCTATCACATAAGTTTCCTCATAAACTGCATCAGCATCTGGTTCAAATATACCATATTCCTTAACAGAATGTTCCTTCATATAAGCTATTGTTTTATCATCTACCGGAAAAATACCGTTCTTGGCACCAGCCTCAATTGCCATGTTCGCTATGGTAAAGCGATCATCCATAGATAAATTCCTGATACCATCCCCTGTAAATTCCATGGATTTGTATAAAGCACCATCTACTCCTATTGTGCCAATAATGTGTAAAATAATATCTTTTCCACTAACCCATGGTTTTGGACTACCCGTTAAAACAAATTGAATAGCTGAAGGTACTTTAAACCAAGCCTTACCTGTTGCCATTCCTGCTGCCATATCTGTACTACCTACTCCAGTGGAGAATGCCCCAAGAGCACCGTATGTACAAGTATGGGAATCTGCTCCAATGATTACTTCACCTGCTACTACTAAACCTTTTTCAGGTAAAAGTGCATGTTCAATACCCATTTCACCAATTTCAAAATAATTGGTTATACCATGTTCTTTGGCAAATTCCCTCACACATTTGCAATTTTCTGCAGATTTTATATCTTTATTGGGCGTAAAGTGGTCAGGTACCAGCGCTATTTTATCCTTATGAAAAACACCCTTTTTATTAAACTTATCCATTTCCTTTATTGCAACTGGGGCAGTAACATCATTACCTAATACCATATCAAGTTCCGCTTCTATTAACTGCCCTGCAGTAACTTCATTTAACCCAGCATGTACTGCAAGTATTTTTTGTGTCATTGTCATTCCCATTATTAGTCCTCCTCTTTGCCAATAATACTAGCTGCTATTAGATCTCCCATTTCCCTTGTGCCCACTAATATATTGTTCTCTGATAATATATCTATAGTTCGATAGCCATTTTTTAATACATCTTTTACTGATTTTTCTATAGCAGCAGCTTCTTTTTCTAAGTCAAATGAATATCTTAACATCATAGCCGCTGAAAGTATCGTTGCAATGGGGTTAGCTTTATTTTGCCCAGCAATGTCCGGTGCTGAGCCATGACTTGGTTCATACAAACCTAACTTGGTACCTCCAAGGCTGGCTGATGGCAACATGCCAATAGAACCTGTCACCATACTTGCTTCATCAGATAAAATATCACCAAACATATTCTCTGTAAGAATAACATCAAATTGTTTAGGGTCTTTTACGATCTGCATTGCACAATTATCAACTAACATATCACTAAGTTCTACATCCGGGTAATCTATGGACACTTCTTTAACAACCTGTCTCCATAGTCTTGAGGTATCTATTACATTTGCTTTATCAACACTACATAACCTTTTATTTCTTTTTCTTGCAATTTCAAAGCCCCATCTGGCAATTCTTTCAATCTCATGCTCATCATATACCAAAGTATCTACTGCTTTTCTCAACCCATCTTCCACATAGGTCTTGCGCTCACCAAAATATAAGCCGCCAGTTAATTCTCTTACTACCACAAAATCAAATCCGGTTCCAATGATTTCGTCACGTAAAGGACAGGCTGCCTTTAATTCCTCAAATAAGAGTGCTGGTCTTAAATTAGCATATAGATTAAGTCCTTTTCTTATAGCCAATAAGCCTGCCTCAGGACGTAGCTGAGGTGGCAGATCATACCATTTGGATATACCAACATTACCTCCTACAGCGCCAAGTAGAACTGAGTCACTGTTTTTAGCAGTATTTAGAGCTTCCTCTGTTAAAGGCACACCAGTCTCGTCTATGGATACACCACCCATGAGTACCTCTGTATATTCAAACTTATGACCAAAACATTCTCCTATTTTATCAAGTACTTTTCTTGCTTCTATTATAATTTCAGGGCCAATGCCATCTCCTGGTATCACTGCAATTTTAAATTCCATGATATTCCTCTCCGCTGTTTCATTTTTGGATTGTACTAAATTTGTACGCCATATACCGCCTATAATATGAGCTGATACTATTTTAATTCGCTTCAACTTCTTATTGATATTCTAACACTGAATTTGATATAATTGAAATACATATTAAGAATATTTACTATAACCTACGGTTATGAAAGGAGTATTATGGAAGAGAACCTTTCTCTATATAGAATTTTTAATTCCGTTGCCAATACAGGTAATATATCTCGTGCTGCAAGAGAACTCTATATTAGTCAGCCTGCCATAAGTAAAGGCATTTTGCGTTTAGAAGAAAACTTAGGTGTTAACTTATTTATCCGTTCTTCAAGAGGTGTTAAATTAACAGAAGAAGGTAAAATACTTTTTGAATATACCAAGACTGCTTTTGATGCTTTAAAGCAAGGAGAACTTAATCTAAAAAATAATACCCTTCTAGGTATTGGTCACATCCGTATCGGCGTAAGTACTACCCTATGCAAATATTTATTACTTCCCTACTTAAAGCCCTTCGTTGAAGCCTATCCTCATATCAAGATAACCATTGCATGTCAATCTACTTTTGAGACCTTAGAACTCTTAGAGCAAAATAAAATAGATATTGGATTAATTGGAAGACCTAAGAACTTAAAAGATTTAGATTTTTATGAAATAAAGGAAATTGAAGATATTTTTGTAACCTCTACAAAATATCTTAGTAACTTAGAGTTAAGGGAAGCCTCCGTTCGCAGTACTATTCCACTTATGACAGCTGAGATTTTTCGTACGGCTAATATTATGCTCTTAGACGAAAAAAATATGACCAGAATATTTATAGAAGAATACTTTACTAAGAATCTTATTAAAACAAATCAAATACTCCAGGTAAATAATATGGATTTACTCATTGAGTTTGCCAAAATTGGGTTAGGAATTTCCTGTGTAATCAAAGAGTTTGTAGAAAAGGAATTAGATAAGGGTATACTCTTAGAATTACCCTTGGAAAATCCATTGGACAAAAGAGCTGTAGGATTTGCTTATATGAAATCTATAAAATCCAATGAAGCTCTGCTTAAGTTTATACATTTTTATAAAGAGCTGTATCCAATCGGATAAAGCAGCATATGATAAAAAAACAACTCTGTTCAGAGGGTATTTTATGACTGTAATGAGCTCTTATTCAGGAAAAATTATATCTATTGAAGACGTAAGACTGGATGCTAGAGATACATTTGGATGTAATAAATTATTTACAATTCAGGATAAAGATAAAAACATTATTAATTTTATAGTAACCCCCTCCACTTATTTCATAGATGAAAAAATGGCCAGCGAGGGGGATTATGTAACTGGCTTCTATGACAGCAATGCTCCTACACCTTTAATTTATCCGCCTCAGTATAGAGCACTGGTCATGGCTGTTAATATGAGGGATGAAAATGTAACCGTTGATTTCTTTAATAGACAACTTATAAGCAGTGACGGAATGTTAAGACTTAACATTGGTAAATCCACACTTGTAGTGCTTGAAAATGGTCAGCGGTTTTATCAAAATCCTGCTAATCATTTTCTCATTGTCATTTATGGGCCTACTACCAGAAGTATTCCCGCACAGACAACTCCCAAGAAGGTTATTGTCCTTTGTCATAGGAATCTAACTAGGTAATTTAACAAAAGGAAAGAGCAAAGTAACACAGACGTTAAGTTTCACTCATCAGTTAATGTGCCAATTTGCTCTAAACCATAATTATTTACATTATTTCTTTCCTGAAACTGTCAAAAGCCGAAGGAAGAGAATATATATTTTTAATTTCTTCTTTATTTGCCCAGGTTATTATTTCATTTAAACCCCTGTTGTCCTCTTTTACTCTATTTCTGTTTATTTTAATTAGATAACCTACCATATGCCATTCTATATGGGTAAATATATGTTTACCAGTTCCTAAGTAATTCACTTCTATTGTTTCGTCTATTGATATTTGTAATCCCTTTAAATTTCCCTCTAACAGGTATGGAATTACCTCCTCTTTTGTTAAATCAGATTCTATATTAGGAAATTCCCATAATCCACTTAATAGACCCTTGTCTTTACGCTTTCTAATAAAGTATCTGCCCTGTTCTTCTATGACAAATATGGTTATTTGTTCTATTTTCCTTGGTTTTTTGGCAGGTTTAACTGGGATAGCCATTTCCGTATTACTATGAAATGCTTTACATAAGTGCATTACCGGACATTTATCACATAAGGGTTTTCCATTGGGTATACAGATAAGTGCTCCCAGTTCCATAATGGATTGATTGAAATCACCTGCTCTTTCCTTTGGCATTATCTTACGTAAGTCCTCTTCCAGCTCTTTTTTAACTTTTGGACTGGTAATATCATCAAAGCTTCCAGCTATTCGCTTCATTACTCGAAGTACATTGCCATCCACTGCGGGTTCTTTTATCCCATAAGCTATTGAGCTTATGGCTCCTGCTGTATAACTTCCTATACCTGGAAGTTTAAGTAAGGCATAATAATCTGAGGGTAAATTACCACCATGTTCTTCCATTACAATCCTAGCAGCTTTTTGAAGATTTCTTGCTCGATTATAATATCCCAAACCCTCCCATAATTTTAAAAGTCTATCTTCTTCTACCTCTGCCAGGTCTTTTATGGTTGGTAAAGCTGTGATAAATCGTTCAAAATAAGTTTTGACCGCTTCCACCCTGGTTTGCTGGAGCATAATTTCTGAAATCCATACATAGTAAGGTTTAGGATTGGATCTCCAAGGAAGAATTCTGGCATTATTATCATACCAGTCCAGTAGATATTCTATTGTATTTGAATAATCATATTTCATTTTATTTCTCATTTCTAAGCATTTAGTGGGTAATTGATTTTTATCTCTCATACCTCCGTCAATAACATGGTTGAAACTCATTTTATCTCATTCAATACGTAAATGCAAATGTAAATGTTTCAAATCCTTGCAGACCTTATAACCACATAGTTATGGACTGCTTATTTGAATTATAAATTCAAAATAATTAAAAGCATTGAATATACGGAATTCTATACACTTTATACTGGGTCTGTTATTGCTCCATCATTACTTTTTGTACGGAATACAATAATAATGATTGCATGCACACCCAGTATCTAAGTATAGGAAACACAGTATAATCAATGCTTTCTCATAACCTATAACTGATACTATTCTATTATAATCTGAGTTTTAAACTTAGTTGTTAATTAGTTTATCTTTATTCGTCCAGCTCATCATTTTACGAAGCTCAGCTCCAACAGTTTCAAGTTGATGTTCAGATTCTTTCTTTCTCTTAGCCAAGAAATTAGGACAACCCACTTGATTTTCCAATAACCAATTTTTAGCAAATACACCTTCTTGAATATCTTTTAATACCTGTCTCATTGCATTCTTGGTATCTTCTGTTATAATCTTAGGACCAGTGATGTAATCACCATATTCAGCAGTATTGGAGATTGAGTATCTCATTCCTGCAAAACCACTTTCATTAATTAAGTCTACAATTAACTTCATTTCATGGATACATTCAAAATATGCACTTTCAGGTTCATATCCTGCTTCAACCAATACTTCAAAGCCTGTTTTCATAAGTTCAGTAACACCACCGCATAATACAGCTTGTTCACCAAAAAGATCTGTTTCAGTCTCTTCTCTAAATGTGGTCTGTAATACACCAGCTCTAGCACCGCCAATTGCAAGTGCATAAGCAAGACCTAAATCATGAGCTTTTCCAGTAGCATCTTGCGCTACAGCGATAAGACAAGGCACGCCCTGACCTTCTGTATATTGGCTTCTTACAGTATGTCCAGGTCCTTTTGGAGCAATCATCATAACATCTACATCACTTGGAGGTATAATCTGTCCAAAGTGTATGGAAAAACCATGCGCAAACATTAAAGCATTACCTGGTTCAAGATTTGGTGCAATGGCCTCGTTGTATAACTTAGCCTGTTTTTCATCATTGATTAAAATCATAATAATATCTGCTTTTTTTGCTGCTTCTGCTGCTGTATATACTTCAAATCCTGCTGCTTCTGCCTTAGCCCAGGATTTACTGCCTTCATAAAGACCAATAATGACATGTACACCAGACTCTTTTGCATTAAGTGCATGTGCATGTCCCTGACTACCATAACCAATGACAGCTACGGTTTTGCCTTCTAATAATGATAAGTTACAATCCTCTTGGTAAAAAATCTTTGCCATTTCATATCCTCCTGAATGATTTGTTTTTATTATTGAAAAAGTGGTAACACTCTTTGAAATAATCATTTTATCCATTTAACTTGTTAAAGCAGACCCTTAACAATAACGTCCGGCATGCCGAACGTATCTATTTATATTAAATTAGCTAATATTCAACTATTGTCTCTCTGCCATTCTATTGCCGCGGCTGTAACCTCTGTTAATCATCAAGATAATCCGCAATATCCCCCGAACCTCTAGATAATCCTGTTATACCTGTGCGGACAATTTCTTTAATGGTAAAGCCTTCCAGAAGTTTGATAAATGCTTCAATTTTAGCCTGATTGCCTGTTAGTTCAATCATAAGAGATTCCATTGCTACATCAACAATTTTTGCTCTGAATATATCGGCTACTGCAATGATGGCCTGTCTTTCTTTCACACTGGATTGTACTTTTACCAATATCAATTCCCTACAGACAGATTCATCTGAAGTTAATTCTTTAATTTCTCTCACATCTTCTAACTTAATTAATTGTTTTCTGATTTGATCAAGTATTAAATCGTCACCATTAACCACCACTGTCATTCTGGAATAGGCTGGATCTTGTGTCTCTCCAACAGTTAAGCTGTCAATGTTATAGCCTCTTCGGCTAAATAATCCTGACACCCGGCTTAAAACACCAGCTGTATTATCTACCAGTATGGATAGCACCATTTTCTTCATACCAAACCTCCCATGTAATTTTTGTATAAATTGTTTACATTGTATCAATATGCATCTGGATTGTCAATCCTAAAAACTCTTACAAACATAATAATAATCCAAAATTCCTGATAAATCCTGTTTTTAAGTAACCATATTTTAATACAATTCTTCTCTTTCTTAACCAATTTTGTGTATGAATATTTATAAATCTTTTTATAATTACCTTTTCATTTTTATGAAGTATATTTCCATATGTCTCATAAAATAACCTGGCTTGGGTGTAATTTTTCTCTATAGAGGCATTCTGATCTTTTAAATTTATAAGTCTATTCCTTACATATTTATAAAAAGATTGGTCCCCTACCATGTTATTACCATGCTGCCTATAGGATAAGGTGGCATCTTGTAAATAGGCTATATGCCCAAAGGTGGCGGCTATTAAAGCTATCCACCAATCATGATATCTTATACCCTCCGCAATATTTGGACCTAGTTTCTCTACCAATTCCTGATTAAACATAATTGTGCATCCAATTAGTTTATTTTCCATGAGCAAATGCGGTAAGTCTGTTTTTGTTACATCTAATTTATTTGATTTATGAAAAGATGCATTTATGACTTCCAGATGCTCATCCACAACCAAAGCATCTGTAAAAACTGCAACAGGTTGTTGATTGCCATATTTCTTCTCAGTACTTAGGACTTTATAAAGAGTCTTTTTTATTTTATCCTTATGCCAAAAATCATCCTGGTCAGAAAACATATAGTAATGATTCATATCTAGATGCTTCTCCTCAATACTTACCCATTTGGATACCAGAAGGACACTCTCAAGAAAGTTTCTGGTAAGCCCTTTGTTTGCTGGATTTTTATAAAATCTAACCTTCTCTGGGTAATCTTCTTCCAATCTTTTTATTATCTCATCCGTACCATCTGTTGATCCATCATCAAAAACCCAGACTCTAATATTTTTATATTCATTATCCAGAATGGATTGTATTTGTTCTTCTATATATTTCTGGCCATTATAAGCTGCAAGAATAATATTTACCTGTTCCATACCCACTCGCTCCTTGTATAGATAATTTTAATGCAACCAGTTTTTATTACGTACCCTTCAATCAGAACATGGTTTGCAGCTATTGCTCTGATTGTGTTCAAAGGCTTATAACACCGTAATTTAGAAAAATGATTACATCCAGTATTCAATAAGTATCCATTCTACAGAATGGATCGGCCTGTTGCAACTTAATTCCAGTAACTAGGATTAAGACTAATCTTACGGATCAATTGTAAGGGTAATTTCTTATAACTTCGCCCAGCCTTATAACCTAAATATTTAAAACCACTTTGAAAGATTAAATCCGGTATATAAAAGTACTTCTTTTGTTCTATTAAGTATTTCAATGAATTTTTAACCAGCTTAATACCTTCATTTTCTGATTTTACCCCAGCAAATATGTCTTTGTATTGTTCCTGAGACACTGCCATATCAAAATTACGCTTAAATTGCTCTCTATAAGTATAACTGTGAGAATGAAATACCCTTGCATCTCCCTGGTAAGCAATTGCATAACCCCTCTGAATCATATTGGCAGCCATTATCATATCCTCATTAAATATAGTTTTCAGGACAAAACCGCCTAAAGCGTCATATACTTCTTTCTTATATGCTGCGCAGACATTGGAACAAAAATAAGTCTTAATTCCATAAGTATTAATATCCTCTAAAGATTTAACATAACTTGTCCTTGGATAGTTAAAATTTCTGGTGTAACTTTCAATGACTCCAGCATTTTTATGTGGCAGCTGTCTGGCATAAGCTGCAGATACTTTGTCTTTATCAAAAGCCTTCAGGAGATTTTCGATTACATTACTGTCTGCAGGTACAGCATCCTGCGTCATAAAAATAATAACGCTTTCCGATGATAAGGATGCGCCAAAGTTTCTTGTTCCACCATGGTCAAACTGAGACTTTTTAATATTATGAACTTCTATTTTGCAAGTACTATTTTTAGCATCAATTAATGTATTATATTGGGACTGTAAACCTTCATCTACTTCCTGTGTATACTCCTTATCTTCCACAGTTTTTAAGAGTATAATCCGGTTTGGCATAACACTTTGTTTCACTAATCTTTCTAACAAAAAATTAAATTTCTCATCGGGTTTATAAACAGGTATAATAACATCTGCTTGTATTTTATTATTAATCGCATTATCCATAATTAACTCCTAGTCACTAATTTCTAATCCCATCATACATAGATTAGAAATTCCTGTCAAGCAGGCGGGCTTTTTCTAATCGTTTTAATCTATATATAAATAAAACCTGATGTCATATTTTTTATAGAAATGGCATCAGGTTTTATTTCGTCATTTATCTTTATTTATCCTTTATAATTTATCTATATTTCATTCCATAATTGATTCAATTCATAATCTATTTGATCTTTAAATTATTTTGCAGCTCTGCCATCAAAAGTAATATTCAATGTTTTTTCAGTATAGTCACCGTTATTAAGAGATTTTACAGTGATGGTACCAGTGGAACCAGCTTTGGTATAATCTAATACATCCTGTAACTCACTCATGGATTCAACTTTGGTTTTATTAACCCCAACTATAATATCACCAACTACGATACCAGCTTTTTGTGCAGCAGAACCATTTTTTACTTCACCTACATAGATACCCATTGGTAAGTTGAAATTCTGTGAGTAATCACTTGTTACTTCCTGTCCACTTATCCCTAGAGATGCTTTTTCGTTATTAGCTAATGTTGTTCTATTCATAAGGTCATTAATAATAGGGATAGCATCAGAAATTGGTATTGCATAACCTACACTTTCAACATTGTTATCAACATATTTTACGCTGTTTATACCAATAACTTCACCTTTTGAATTCAGTAGCGCGCCACCACTATTACCTGGGTTAATGGCTGCATCTGTTTGTAATACATCTAAGGTAACATTATCTACTGTTACTTCTCTGTCTAAGGCACTGACATAACCTACAGTTATTGATTGTCCATAACCCAGGGCATTACCAATAGCAATTGCCATTTCACCAAGTTTTAAGGAGTTAGAATCACCTAAAGTTGCAATTTTAATTTTACTAATGGTATCTTTAGATAAATCGTTTACATTAACTGATACTACAGCTAGATCAGAAGCTGGTGCTGTTCCTTTGATTGTTGCTGTTGCCTTGGTATCATCTGCAAATACAATTTCAACTTTAGTTGAATCAGCTATTACATGATTATTTGTGGCTATTAATATCTCAGAGTTATTTTGTCCTATAATAATACCAGAACCACTGCCTTCCATCTGTTGGTTATATTGTCTTCCGAAGAAGTCACTTTCCGTTGCATTAATTGTTGCATTTATAGCTACGATAGATGGCATTACATTATCCACTACAGTAGATACATCACTGGTGACATTATTATTTTTAGTACCAGTTTCTAATGCAACTACACCATCTTTGGTATTATTTTGTAAATTAGACTCAGTAGTCACTTCACTTTTCCCAGCGGTATTATTTAACTGAAAAACATAACCGTATCCTTGAAACGCAGCCCCTGCTACTAAACCAAATACTAAAGAACTTGCAATTAATTTTGCTGCTCCGTGGCTTTTTTTCTTATTTTTAGGTTTTTCCTCATTTACATCTTCAAAATAAGCATGGCTATCTATAATATTTCTCTCTTCTTCATCTTTGTAATTATTAAATTTATCACTCATAATTTTGCTCCTTTCAAACTTTAGCTTCTATGTGTTTTCTTTGTTGTTTATGTTATGACTAAAGTTTATCAATAAATTATGTCTACTTTGTGATTACAATTTGAAAAAACAGTGAAAATTGAGAGTATTTTAATTATTATGCAGTAAAAATCTTAATTTAAGTTATGACTCAAAGGATTTATAATGAAAACTTCCAATCCTTAATTAGTATTAATAATTCCCAAGTATTTTTAAACTAAGCGCTTCTTCTTTGATTCCGTATAGGGCATTCCTTACACCTGGATCAGATAAGTTACCTTCAAAATCAACAAAAAATCGATATTCAAAAACCCTACCCTCTAAAGGTCTTGATTCAATTTTAGTCATATTCAGATTATTATATATGATATGTGAAAGCATATTATATAATGTACCACTTTCATGAGGCAGTTCAAAACAAATACTTACTTTATCCGCTTCTTCTCTATATTTCTTATCCCTGGATATGATAATAAATCTAGTAGAATTATTCTGTTCATGATTGATACAGTCTTCTAAAATTTTCAGATCATAAATTGACAAAGACTGTTTTCCAGCTATTGCAGCTTTTGTTTTGTCCCCATCTAATAGTACTTTCTTAGCACTGTCCGATGTGCTGGTACATTCTATAGGTTTCATTTTGGGATGAGCTTCTAAAAACTTTTGACACTGCATAAGCCCCTGTGGATGGGAATAGACTGTATTAATATCCTCTAGTGTAGCCTCTTTAAGTCCAAGAAGTGCATGTTCAATCTTAACTATATGTTCACCAATAATATAATTATCAAATTCCACTAACAAATCATAAATATCTGCAATTCCACCCGTGGAAGTATTTTCAATGGGAAGTACACCGTAATCGCAACTTCCCTCTTTTACAGCCAACATAACGTTTTTAAAGGAATCAGCATAAAAAGGGGTAATATTTCCGCCAAAATACTCTTCCATTGCGCGTTCCGTATAAGACCCTTTTACACCAAAACAAATAACCTGCAAAGGTTTATGGGATTGAAAATCTTTAAAACTAATAAATGGTTTATCACTAATATCATCTTTTATTAAACTGTACTGCATCTTCCTGCTCATGGACATTATTTGAGTAAAAAGTTCCTGAATACCAATTTTGTTAAATTCATTATCAGTAAGTGTACTTAAAGCATTAAGTTTAGAGACTTCACGCTCTCTATCAAATACTTTTTTACCTGTCTCAATTTTATACGCTGCAACATCCTTCGTCAGCTGCATCCTATATTCAAATAATTCAACAATTTTTTTATCTACTTCATCAATTTTATCACGGCTTAACTTTAAGTCAATCATACAAATACCATGCCTTTCTGGCAAAATACTATTCTGCTTTATCGTATTCACTTGTTAAATCTCTTATCATCATTATATACAAGGTGTGACTATTTTTCAATCCCCGATATATGAGGGCTGATGTCATATTTTATAACAGAAAAGAACTTTTACGAAAACCAATACTCTTTCTGAAGTTACTTTTTTCATAAAACTCATCTGCACCATCAGCTGCGAGTAAATCTAATCTTGTATTTGGATATAGATTATGACTTAACGTTAGCAATGCTTTTCCAATCCCGTTTCCTCTAAATGAATTATCAATTACAATCTCTGCTATATAAGTGGTAATTTCTCCATCTGTCAAACCACGAAGAAGTCCAACTACTTCTTCTCCATGAAAAACAACAAGTCCAATGGATGAGTTTTTCCAAGCCTTTAAAGCATCAGCTTCCCTGTTTATAAAAGTCATCCAACCTTCTTTTTCATATAACCTTTGAATATAGGGAAAGTCTGCTTCAACAAATTGCCTAATATACATACCTTCTGGTAAGGATAATTGTGCAGTCAATTCCTCTACAGTCAGTTGATTATTCATTATTAATACCTTCTTCCATTGTATATATGCAATTGCTTGTCAAACACCCATTGACTGATTGACTTCACTTACAACCTCTCCTAAAAAGGATAATGATCCAAAGGCTATAATTGCTCCATCCGTGTCTACTTCAGCTAAAGACAATGTAACTGCTTCTTTTACACTGCTTGCATTTACAGCATGAAAGCCCTTTTCCCTGGCTTTTTCTGCTAGAATGTCTGCTGGTAATGCTCTGCTGTTATTTGGCGTTATGGTGTAAATTTTTTGACCTAAGTCCTTAATTACATTAAGAATTTCACCGTAATCCTTATCTTTTAATACCCCCATAATAAAAATAATATTTCTATTCGCAAGGTATATTTGCATGTTTTCTGCCAACAAATGTGCTGCATCAACATTATGTGCACCATCTATAATAAACAATGGTTCCCTGTTTATAACTTCAAAACGCCCTCTCCAGGCAGTGCAACTTAATCCTTTTAAAATAGCTTCATCTGATATAAGATACCCAATCTGATTTAGGGATTCAGCAGCAACAATAGCCAGCACTGCATTATATACCTGATTAATGCCTGGAAGCTTAATAACAATATTTTTAAGTTCTTTATAATCAAAAGTAGTCTTTGTCAGAGTCATATCCAGATTATTAATATGAGAGAACGAAGCTTTACGTAAATGCGCTTTCCTGTCCTTACAGGTTTCTTCTATAACCTTCATTGCCTCTTCTTTTAAATCGTAAGCCGCTACTTGAATACCATCTTTTATAATGCCTGCTTTTTGAGCAGCAATTTTTTCCAAGGTATCCCCTAAATATTCCATGTGATCCATACTAATTGAGGTTATTACACCACATTCCGTAGTTTTTATAACATTTGTGGCATCTAATTTGCCTCCAAGACCAACTTCAAGTACAACAATATTACAATTTTTTTGTAAAAAATATAGCATTGCCATTGCTGTTTCTACTTCAAAGACTGTAGGATGAGCCTTATTGCTTCGAACTAAGTCCTCACAGACTTTTTGAACCTTATCTAGTAAAAAAGCAATTTCTGCTTCAGTAATATAGGCAGTTCTTATTTCTCTTTCTATTATAGTCTTATCTTCTGGTTGCATGTTCTTATCACCATCGACAAACTCCTGTGTTATCTGTATTTTCTCTTCATAAGTAAATACAGATGGAGAAATATATCTGCCCACTCGATAACCTGCTGCTGCAAGTATATGTGTTATAAAAGCAGCCGTGGACCCTTTTCCGTTAGTTCCGGCAATATGAGCAAACTTAAGTTTATCCTGAGGATTATCAAGTCCTCTTAAAAGGTTTGTCATGGTATCAAGTCCCAATATACTTCCATAGCCTGCTGCTCTTTCAATAAAACCATACGCCTCTTGTATCGTCATATTACTAACCATGCCTTTCCCAAACGGTATACTTTGAATCACAAAATATTGGTGACCTTCTAATAATAGCACTTAAAGTCATCTTATAAGAAATCATAATCATTTCTTATTTTATATTTCATACATCAAATTAGTTATGATCTATTTATCATCACAAACTTGGAAAATATAGAATTTCAAATAGTAGGATTCATCAGCAGCCCAAAGTATTGGATGATCTGGTGCCTGTGTTCTGTATTCGACTTGTCTGAGTCTCTTCCTGGTGTTTTTAGCTGCCTGTCCTATGGTTTCTGTAAATAATTCAGGAGTCATAAAATGGGAACAAGAGCAAGTAGCAAGATATCCCCCGTCCTTTATTAATTTCATCGCCCTTAAATTAATTTCTCTATAACCTTTTACTGCATTCTTAATTGAATTCCTGGATTTTGTAAAAGCAGGAGGATCAAGAATTACCACATCAAATTTCTCCTGTTTCTTTTCAAGTTCAGGAAGTAATTCAAAAACATCGGCGCATATAAAATCCACAGTATTCTCTAAATTATTCAATGCAGCATTTTCTTTTGCCTGCTGCACACCAAGTTCAGAAGCATCTACACCTAAAACACTAGCAGCGCCACCAATTCCTGCATTTAAGGCAAATGATCCAGTATGCGTAAAGCAATCTAATACTTTTGCGCCTTTACATATTTTCTTAATAGCCTCTCTATTATATTTCTGATCCAGGAAGAAGCCTGTTTTTTGCCCTTGGGCTACATCAACCATATATTTTACATCATTTTCAACTATTTCTACCTTAGTATCAAATTCCTCACCAATAAAACCAGTGATTCTCTCCATCCCCTCGTTGATACGAACCTTGGCATCACTTCTCTCATAAACGCCACGAATCTGTATACCATCTTCTGACATGGATTTCTTAAGAAGACCAATAATATCCTCTTTCATTCTGTCAATTCCTAATGCAAGTGACTGTACTACTAACACATCAGAAAATTTATCTATAACAATACCAGGAAGAAAGTCTGCTTCCCCAAATATTACTCTGCAACTACTTATATCTACTGTTTTTTTTCGATATTCCCACGCATTGCGTACTCTCATTTCAAGAAAGTCCTTCGTAATCTCCTGACCTTTTATTCTGGACATGATACGAACTGTAATTTTTGAATTGGTATTAATAAATCCACAACCCATGTAATAATTGTCAAAGTCATGGACATATACCAAATCTCCGTTTATGAAATCTCCCGTAATTGTATCAATTTCATTATCATAAACCCACATTCCACCGGATTTTAATGTTCTGCCTTCACCTTTTCTTAACTTAACAACTGCTTTATCCATCTTAACACTCATCTATTATTCCCGAAGGAAATAACATTGCCACTACAGGAGTTGGAAGTCTATGAGTGGCATCCTTTCATTCTGGTTTTTCTTCCAACTTAATATTGAATTTGCTGAAACTCATTATACCATAGTAGATAAATATGTCAAAGGGACAAAGACAGAAAACCTTGGGCAAATTTCAGTTCGTCTATAAACGTTTCTTTGTTGTGCTACATAATTATCAAAGTGACTACGAAAGATTATCAGAACACAATTTTACGAAAGCTTGAATGCCATATAGGAATAATATAATAAATGTCATACTATTCTCCTTTCTGCCTATAAAGAATTAGAGCGTCTAAAGCCATCTTAATCTAATTTGAATGCATAGAACTCTAATCAAAAAAGGCGTAAAAAAATAAAGGTGCTGGCAAATGGCTTTCCTTTATGGCAGCACCTATACTATTCAAGTAACTATTTTTTACTGGTTAACTCCTCCATGTCCTTTACGAAATGGAACATGAGGATTCTTTCTATCACCTTCAAAATGGTGAGGTGAATGAGAAGGATCTTGCCTTTCTGACCCAAGCCCAGGGAAGCCACCTCTAAATCGGCCATTTCCAAAACCTCCCCGCATTTTATGCATACCTCCGTGCATGGATATCCATTGTTCAAATTGTTCAGCTCCCATTCTAGCCTTTGCTGCTTCCATCCAATCAAATAATCCATCTCTTTCATCCTCTGAACCAAACTCTGACTCTAAAGCCGCTATAATGCGATCAAGATAATCTCCAAAAGAAACTTGTTCTTCAGAAGTAAGGCAAGAGAACACTCCATTAAAGTCCTGTACAGCTTCCTCTTCCTCACGGCCCTTATCTGTCAAGTGAATTAGCATAACACGCTTATCTGTTTCTGAAGATTCACGGATAATGTAGCCATTTTTTTCGAGCTTAGAAAGCAATTCATTAAGTGATGAAACTCGAATTCCTAATAAATAGGATAAATCTTTTGTACTGATTCCATCTTTCATTCTAAGCGCAGCAAGTATTCTTCCCTGTCCACGGCTTGTGTCAGCCATAGGACCACCTGCTGCATGTGTTCTAAGATGTTGCTTGTGCAATAACCATTGCAGCCTGGTAAGTTTTTCGTATAATTCTATATTATTTTCCATATCTTATTACCTCCTAAAATTTGTACAGGTAAATCTTCTAACTGTACCTGTTGAACTTATTATAACGGTACCTGTTGAAAATGTCAAGGTTTTTTCTACAGGTACCGTAAGTTTTTTTATTTTGTACACAGAAATACTCGCAACACTATATTTACAGTCCTTTCTTCATTTCATAGACAGATTATTTCTAACTGTATTTAGAAGTTTTTATACAAACTTTTAACTGACTTTGTTATAATAGTATAAAATGTTACATACTGTATCTAGTTATAAAGGCTAATCAGAAAGGAATACACTCATGTTAAAAGCAGTTATATTCGATATGGATGGAGTATTAATTGATAGTGAACCTGTACATGCCAAAGCACATGTCAAGTCACTTGAAAGTATTAATGTTTCTATTCCTTTGTCCTATTGTTATAAATTCATTGGCTCCACAACATCACATATGTTATCCACAATGATCAAGGATTATCACATACCCAAAACAGTGGAAGAATTATTAACTCAATATCATAAAACCTTAGAGGAAATAATAAAGACAGAAGGTTATATACCAATACCTTACGTTATCAATACCATTAGAGATTTGCATAAGAACGGAATTAAACTAGCCATTGCCTCTTCATCCTCAGAAAAGGAAATAAAAGAAGTTGTTGACTTTCTTGGCGTTGCAGATTGTTTTGATGCATTGGTAAGTGGTACAACTGTCACCCATCCCAAACCTGCGCCAGATGTATTTCTAAAAGCAATCAATGCGCTGGGGGTTAACAACTTAGAATGTCTTATCATTGAAGATTCTTATAATGGTACTTGTGCAGGTTACCAAGCAGATATACCGGTAGTCGGATTTGTCAATGAGAATTCTGGAAATCAGGATTTAAGTAAAGCATATTACCTAATTGAAGGGTTTGAAGAGATAGACTTTAAATTTCTTAATAAAATCTATAATAGATATTATAAAGTGCCCATTGAGATTACTAAAACCATGCGTCTTAACATAAGAGAACTCTCTATTGAAGATTGTAAAGACCTGGAGACTATTTTACGTTCTGCCAATAAAGGTGCTGCAGATATAGATCTTGGTTTGTATCCATGGTTACAAAAGCCTTCACCAGCATCTGCGTTAGAGAATTCCAGTCAGATCAACATAGCTTTTAAGGATATGCTGAAAGCTTATATAGATCAAATATATACTTTTTATGACTACGGATTATGGGGTGTATACTTAAAAGAAAATAATGGATTAATCGGATTATGTGGAATTCAATTATTAGAAAGAAACGGTATCAGCGACTTTGAAATAAGTTATTTGATAGATCCTAAGTATCAAGGGCTTTCATATGGCTATGAAGCGGTTCGATCCGTTATAGATTATAGTTTTGAGACATTAAACCCTGATCGAATAGTAGCATATATACTACCTGATAATACAAACTCTATTAAAACTGCGGAAAAAGCTGGTATGCAATTAGAATCTGTTATCGAAATAAATGATATAACCTTTCTTCTATATATCATAAAAAACTAAAAACATTAGGTAAATCCTTGAAGAAGAAAAGACTTAAAAAATAAATTCTTGAAGAAGAAAAGACTTACAAAATAATTTATCTCATAAAGATAACTATAATCGTAAGTCTTTTTCTGTTAAATTATCTAAGTCACAAATAGAATGAATTTTAATTCAAATTAATTGTATTTAGGTAATTTAAGGTGTTGTAGTGGTTCCATTGGTTGTTGTTCCAGTTCCATTGGTTGTTCCAGTTCCATTGGTTGTTCCGTTACCGTTGGTTGTTCCATTACCATTAGTGGTTCCATTACCATTAGTTGTTCCGTTACCATTGGTTGTTCCGTTAGGATCTAATACATCATCTACATCGTCAGCAACACCATCTTCTACATCTTTGATAGCATCCCCTGCATTATCATTCATTTTATCATCGCCAACCTTATCTGTATCAGTTGTAGCAGAGTTATTCCTATCAGATGTTGTACAAGCAGTAAATGTTAAGAAAGTTAGGCAACAAACTGAAAATAACAAGTATAATCTTTTTTTCATGTGACTCCTCCTATAAATAATTGATTGTACTTTGTTAGTATCTTCTCGAATTCTAATTCTTATTCATCTACATAGCTAGTGTTAAATTCAAGCATATTTCCTCTAAATCTTAATGGAATATTATTTCTTTGTAATTTAGGGTTTTTTCTTTCTTCAATCGCAATTGTATTAAAAAATGTTTTCCAAAGTTTTGAAAATTCTATTTCTTCTTTGGAGCTTAAAGAAAAACTATTTAAATCCAGATCATCTGCATTGGTATATACCCATGGATAACCTGATTTGTGTATAATTGCAGTCTTTCTATTTTCATCATAAATAATAAAATTTTCCATACCCAGTCTATCTGTGAAATGAGGTGCTAAAAGTCTAATAATATCATTTTTGGGCGAGATTTTTCCCAATAAAATTTTATTTTCAATTTCTATAAATCTGGCAAAACCTTTATAATGATGGGTTTCATTTCCTACATTTCGATTCATATTAAAAATTTTAAGAACCACATCATGAGTAGTATAATCAAGTATTTTGTTACCCATGGAAAATCCAAGAATTAAGAATCTATAAATAGCATCTCCTTTGTCAGAATCCTGAGAACAAGTGGCATTTAAAACAATCTCTAGTGCATGCGCCGAGATCTTCTCTCTTATTGCCTTAATTACCTTTTTTACTTTCTCTTCCTCTTCCAGAACATAAATATATTCACAGAAAAGCTCCATGTTCCCCTGGTTCTCTTCTGACTGGACCCTTATTTCAATGTTATTATGTCCAAATCTTGAATTCCAGGCATCATAGATTGCAGTAAATATACTCTCTGCACTATCTACACAAAAGAATACCTTTTTAGTCATAGAAAACTCCTTTTCACTGGATTAAAATTTGTGAAATTAACATCATCAAATAGGGATATTTGTTTGTAGGAATTACTTTCTCCAATCCCAAGTGGAAGACGTTCTTTAACATCCAGTAAATGATTGGTGATATAATCCTCTTCTATTTTAGTTGAATACATCATTCTGCCACTGCAGGTGATAAAATACAGAGCTCTTTTAAGAACTACGCCTATTTTCTTTAAGTCTTCAAAATTAAGGTTGGCTATTTTTCTAGCCTTAACAATTCTCTGTGCAGATTTTACCCCTATACCTGGAATTCTTAACAAAGTATAGTAATCTGCTTTGTTAATTTCGATCGGAAACTGCTCCAAGTGGCCTAGCGCCCAATTACATTTGGGATCTAATAAAATGTTAAAATTCGGTTTTTGCTCAGATAACAACTCAGCTGCTTGAAAACCATAAAAACGCAATAACCAATCTGCCTGGTAAAGCCTATGCTCTCTTAGTAGCGGCGGACCACCTGAAATAATGGGCAATGAACTATCCTGATTCACACTAATATATGCGGAGTAAAAAACTCTTTTTAAATCAAACTTTTGATAAAGAGCCTCAGCTACAGAAATAATCTGATAATCATTCTCCGGTGTTGCCCCGATAATCATCTGGGTACTTTGGCCTGCTGGAACAAAACCTCTGTTAATGGAAGGTCTTTTCACCAATCCAAAATCTGTATTATTAGAAGCTATTAAACTTCCTGAACCTAAGATTTCATTTTCAGGCAGACTTATGGATCTTAATTTCTTATCACTAATCCGTCCAAATATTGGCTGTTCCACTGATTGCTCTCTAACAAGCTGAATTTGTTTCATAGGTTTTAATATGGTCTTGCGTGTTTTGTGAGGAGCAAGGGTCTTAAGCCCATCAGCCGTTGGTAACTCAAGATTAACACTCATACGATCTGCATACCAACCAGTCATTTCTATAATAGAAGGATCCGCACCAGGTACTGCTTTACAATGGATATAACCGTTAAAATGATATTCTTCTCGTAACATTCTAAGTGTCTTACACAGCAATTCCATAGTATGGTTAGGATTCACTAGTACACCGGAACTTAAGAATAATCCTTCTATATAATTTCTTCTATAAAATTCAATGGTTAAAGAACATACCTCTTCTGGTGTAAAAGAAGCACGTTCTATATCATTGGAGGAACGATTGAGGCAATATTTACAGTCAAAAACACATTCATTGGTAAATAGTATTTTAAGCAATGAAATACATCTACCATCTGCTGAAAATGTATGACAGATTCCACAAGCTACCGAGTTACCCATTCCACCTGCTACTCCGCCCCTGTCTACACCACTTGAAGTACAGGCAACATCGTATTTGGCTGCATCTGATAATATCTCCAACTTTTTACTAATTGTCATATCTTCCCTAATCACTACGCTCATATTGGTAACCAAGCCTTTCCAAAAGTTGCAAACTTTGACCACAGCACAAAGTTGCATTTGAAATATTCTTATCACACTATTTCTCAAACATTTGTTTGGTTTAGTATAACATAAAATATATTTCAATGCAACTTTTTTCAGAACATTTGTTTGTTTTTATGGTTTACTTTACTACTCCTGAGATTCTTATGCTTTATTTCTTTTTTCTTTACTAATCATTAGTGTTATACAAAATGTTGCTATACTAAACAGTAATTGACTCAAAATTACTGGTATTACAGTAAAGATTTGCATCTGACCATAGGAAGAATTCATTATTGTAGTATTTCCTTTCACAAACCAATATGTTGGTGTAAAATATGCAATACTTAATAACCCTTCTCCTAATTCCTCCTGTGTTGAAAATACTCCGCTTATGAAGCACAATATAACTGGTAGCAGTATAGCAATAATGATGTTAATTTCTCTTTTCTTAGATAACATAGCCATAAGAAAACTCATACTTAAACTACTTAAAGAAAATAGGAATAAATTAATCCAAAATAAAATCAAGTAAATATCCAACTGCTTAGGCGTATAATAGATTAAGCTAATGATTATGATAATTACATCATATAATGCTACAAATATTATATTACCAAAGGACATCTGAAAATTTCTGAATCTATCAGGCAATGGCGACATAAGGTTTCTTCGATGAATATGAATATTCTGATAGGAGTGCAGTGCCATGCCTATGCCAATTAAACAAACAGTAAAAACAACATAAGCTGCAATTCTGAAATATTGTTCATATAATTTATAGTTGATTAATGTATCCCTTTGGCCTACAAGTTTTACTTCTCCATCAGTTTCAAAAACCCTATCCATAGACCCAACCAATTGATCTAGGCTGACATTTTCATTTGAGTTTATATATTCATAAGTTGTATTTAGATATAAATGAATCAAATCATCTATCATTGCTAGAAATCTATTATTTGAGATTCTCTGTAATTCTAAATCAACTTTTTTCCCTTCCATAATATCTTTACCAAATCCATAAGGTATGGAAATAATAGCATCGATGTTTACAGAAGTCATTTTATCACTCAATAATGCCTCGTCATCTTCATAGTCATATATCCTGCAGTAATCATGCAGTAATATTTCTAGTTGTTCCCATAATGGGTCCTCCTTATTATAGTTTAGTACTGCAAGGTTTACTTCTTCTTTCTCTGCCAGACTATAATTACTCTTATCCACAAATATAAATAAATAGAGAACAAACAATACTGTTATTGCAATAATGGGAGCTGATGTATTTTTTATTAATTTCAAGAATAGTCTAAATACTTGCATAATCCCTCCTTCTGATAAAAATAGCTGAATAACCAGCTAAAGCCAACGTAATGATTAACATTATCAGAAAATTAAGATTAATTTGAATGACATTATCAGAACTTGCTATTCCATAAAACATATCAAATACTAAAAGAAAAGGATTCATATATCTAAATAAAGGTATTCTCTCTAATATGAAGTATTTTATATTCCCATCAAAAATCCCTGCTGTAATACTCCCTAGAATAAGTAATAAATTTAATATTGTACTTTTTACCTTGTTATTCGCTCTGATAATTACAAAGATAAACGTCCCTATGGAGAATCCAAACAAAGACGTTACAAAGCTTATTATAATTAGGGGGGCAGAATGAATGAGCAAATCCAGTTTTAAAACCTGTGTTATAAACGCAAGAAATAGTACCACACCAATAATGTGTATAATAAAAGCTGCCATAAGGTTGCTTAAACAAATACTAGAGCGTGGTCTTGGTGCATTTAAAATACGCAATCCCAAAGGAGATCGTTCCTGTAATATCGTTTTTACTTCATTGAATCCAAGTCTTGCTCCCATAAGTAAGATTAACACTAGTAAATTATAGAATAGCATTTTTACCCGATCAGGTAAAATATTTACTAGCCTATTGGCAGCTTTATTCCCATTGGACTTTAGTATTACTTCTGTTAACTGATTATTAGGAATTAAGGTATCAATATTATTATGCCACTGATACCTTTCTAAATAGTAATGAATGATAACTTGGTCATTACTTTCCTCTAACACATACAGGATAGGGTTAGGTTCAGCTTTAATTAATCCCTTTATATCTCCAGTCTTTAGCAATTCTTCTCCCTCCCACTCATCTGTAAATTGAAGATTAAATATACTTGTCCCATCTTCATTTACAGCCTTATTAAAGTAGTTAGTCAAAGCATTCTCCTTACCTATAATTCCAAGTCTGATGGTACTATTTTCTCTTTGCGTCATATGAATACCGAAAAAAAAGACCAGGGCTAATAATAAGGGTACAACCAGAGAAAAAAGAAAAATACTTTTTTGTCTAATTAAGCTAATCAATCTATTTTTAAACAAATAAAAAAACATTTTCTCCCCTCCTAATCCTGTAAGCCTTTCCCTGTAATCTCTAAAAATACATCATTGAGAGTTGGCATTTCCGTATATATTTTGCCAAATTGTATATCATTTTTCTGTAAGTAATCTAGTATATAAATCAAGTTATTTTTACCTTTTTTGGAACTTATTCGTAGTTTATTATCTTCGTAAAAAGCACTTGATACATTAGGAATTCTTTTTATATCCTCCATCTGATCCTCGCTTAAATGAAAGGCTTCAACAGTGATTTTCTCACCCAGTGAAATCATATCTTTTAATTCGTCGGTAGTACCGCATGCTACTAATTTTCCTTTATTTATCATTGCAATTCTATCACATAATAATTCTACCTCTTCCATGTAATGAGAACTATAAAGAATCGTTACACCCATCTCATTCAGGGTTTTGATACACTCTAATATTTTGTTTCTACTTTGTGGATCCACGGAGTAAGTAGGCTCATCAATAAATACTAATTCAGGTTTATGGGCAATACCACATGCTATATTAAGACGACTGAGCAGACCTGCACTTAATTTAGAAGGATAAAATCCAGCAAAATTTTCTAATGCCAAAAACAACATAGCATCATTTGTTAGTCTTCTCACCTCATTTTTGTTAGCTATATATAGACTACAGAAATAACTGATATTTTCAGCTACCGTTAATTCATTGAACACAGCTGGATACTGCATAACCACGCCCAGCTTTTGCTTTACATCATTGGCTGATAAACTCATTTCTTTCCCAAATATTTTTACAATACCTTTATCCAGTTTTAATAAGGATAACATACAGTTGATTAAAGAGGTCTTACCTGAACCACTGGGCCCCAATATACCAAAAACCTCACCTTTTTCTATTGCAAAATCAAGATGATCCAGCGCAATAAGTCTGTCATATCTTTTAACTAGGTTTTTAACTTCAACAACCATATTTTCCTCCAATATTAACGTACTTTCCCCTATTATAAATTTAAAATCATAAAGAAGCAAGATATTACCAAATAATATAAAGGATTCGTTGATTTTCTATCTGTGATTTGATATGATGAAACAAAGCTTTTGGGAGGTTAGTGTGAATTCATTGCAACTTTGTGCCTATTCCCAGAATATGCAAGTTATGAAAGGCATGGTTAATAGTATGCAGGAACGATACGACAAGTTAATATTATTTATAAGTTGTTTTACCCTATATCTTTTTGAAGTAAAACTAGAATTTCGGATTATACCAATTCTTCTCATCTTAATCTTCTCTACTTTAAGCACTTATTTGGATGATAGAAGAATCCGTTTAGCCTTTTTTTTGATATTTATTGCTGTAAGTCAAATCAGTCCTTTTATGCTATTATTTCTGCCTTTGGCAGTATATGACATTGCACATTTTGACTATCAGATTCTGACAGTCATAGCTATTTTCCCTTTCATATCAAATTTTGCTTACTATGATTTACTTATGATTGTGTTCACTCTGCTCTTTTTAATATTGAGTTGGGTTCTAAAATACAAATCTATATCCTTTATCAGGTTAGAAACTGATTACAATGAACAGAGAGACACTTCCACTGAATTTACGCTGTTACAGGAACAAAAGAACCAAAGCATTTTGGAGAATCAAGATTATGAAATCAACTTGGCTACACTCAATGAAAGAAATCGTATTTCCAAGGATATACACGATAATATTGGACACCTCCTCTCCCGCTCTCTTTTGCAAATAGGTGCACTTCTTACTGTAACCCATGAAGAAGTTACGAAGGAAGGTTTAACTATGTTAAAGTCCTCTATATCAGAAGGTATGGACAGCATTCGTAACAGTATTCATAATATGTATGAAGAGTCCATTGATTTGTATACAGCCATTGATGTATTGGTGAAAGATTTTAAATACTGTGCTATAGATTTCGAATATGATTTTAACAGTTCCCCTGATACCAAACTTAAATATGCTTTTATAGCCATAGTAAAAGAAGGTTTAAATAACATCATCAAACATTCGAAAGCCACTAAGGTACTGGTCAATTTAAGGGAACATCCTGCTATGTACCAATTGATTGTTTCTGACAATGGG
>DALYNO010000005.1:0-25812 GCA_031975295.1 Anaerocolumna sp.
TTATCTTCCCAAAGCGCTTCCTTTAACAGAACTTCCAGATGAGAGAGTTCAGTTTACCTTAGGTATGTACGGAGATGGAGACTTCTTTGATTTAAAAGGTGTATTGGAAGAATTCTTAGAAAAAGTTGGTATGAAGAAAATTGTGTCCTATGATCCAAAGGCCGGAAAATCATTCCTGCATCCGGGAAGACAGGCAAATATTATCTATGATAATGTTGTTATCGGATATTTAGGTGAAATTCATCCTCAGGTTCTGGATAATTATGATATTGCGACAAAGGTATATGTAGGTGTTTTAGATATGCCAGAAGTTATTAGCAGAGCAACGTTTGATGTAAAATATGAAGGAATTGCTAAATACCCTGCTGTAACCAGAGATATCAGTATGTTAGTTAAGAAGGAAATTCTTGCAGGACAAATAGAAGAAGTAATCAGAAAATGCGGTGGAAATATATTAGAGAGCTTAAAACTATTTGATATCTATGAAGGTGCTCAAATTAAAGAAGGCTTTAAATCAATGGCTTATTCTATTAGTTTCCGTGCGAAAGACAGAACCCTAGAGGAAAAGGATATTACGGAAGTAATGAATAAGATTCTGAAAGGACTTGCTAAACTGGATATTGAATTAAGACAATAAGTACACTTAGAGCTGCCGCTGCATATAGCGGCAGCTTTTTATCGTATACGATACTCCGATTTACCTATACAATAAAAGCCCTATGGGGGAAATGCACATGATAGGCCTATGGAAGATTGTCACTTATGTGACAGCGTATCAGCGTGAGAATGTGCTTTGTATATTATTTTTCAATGAAATAGATTTTATTGGAGGCTAGATTTATTAATATTTTGAGACTTCATGGAAAATGTTACATAAAATTTATATTTTTGCAAACATTTAGACAAGATTTTGACAAGATAGGGTTATATGATGTAAAATGATAGTAAATCTGAGAAATATATCAATTTATGATTGCAATAACTATTCATATTTAGTTTCGCAATGACTAGAAAATTATTTGAAATTTAGGAGGAGAAGATATGAAGAAACGCTTGCTTACCTGTATAGCATTGTTTATGGTTTTAGTTTTGACAGTGCCAATACTTCCCTTTACTAACAGCACTAAGGCTAATGCTGCATCAAATCCAACGATATCAGCTTCCACCAAGACATTGCTGGGAATTGGATCTACCTTTACATTATCCGTAAAGAATTTGCCTGCTTCCAACATAAAGTCAGCTGTTTGGTATAGTTCTAATAAAAAAATAGCCACTGTACTTTCAGACAGAGGATATGTTACAGCAGCAGGAAAAGGTACTACCTGGATTAAAGTTAAAATTACTTATAAAAATAAAACGGTTAAAACTTTAGGCTGTAAAGTAACAGTTAAAGTACCTGCTACTGGTATAGAGTTCACAAATGCCAATGACTCAGAAGCAAATAATGGCCGCCATGTGATAGAGGTGGGTGAGTCCTATGATTTTAATGCTAAATTAACTCCTAGCAATGCCAGTGATTTAATTACATATTCTTTTAAAAGTTCAGTACCCTCTCTCATTAATTTAGATGGGAAAAAAGGTATCGTTACTGGTTTAAAACCGGGTTATGGTATATTAACAGCCACTGCCTCTTTAACAAAAGCTGGAGCAGCAACTAGTTATGTAACTGCATCAATAAATGTCGAGATTGTAGATAAAACTGCAAGAGTAAGTTCAATTACAGTAAAAGATAGTACGACTTTAGTGTTTTTATTTGATCGTGCTATTGATAAGGCTTCTGTGATTGGATCTGATAATAAATTAAACAGTAATGTAAGTGTAACAGCCAAAACCAATAGTAAAGGTGTGGTTGCCAATGGAGTGGGAACCTTAACAGGAAGCCTATCCACTGATGGCAAAACCCTTACTGTAACTTCTACGAAGATATTTAACGGCTTATATGGTATTCATGTATCTGGTAATATAAAAACCACAGAAGGTATCAATGTTGAAGATAACTATAAAGAAATTGAGTATTATGACACTGTGCCACCTGCATATTCAGATTATAAGGTTGATGATACAGGATTAATAGTATCTATTAATTTCTCTGAACCTATGGATTTCTCAGCCTTATCAATAGTAGATGCAAAACTAGTATCAAATAATACAACTTCTGCAATGCCAGCAACCCTAGCTATTCTTAAAGTTAAGACTAACTATAAGGCATCAGCAGATGGCAGATCTTTAATTATTGATTTAACGAATATGAGCAGCTATGATAGAGATAAATTATTTGCTGTTACAGTATCTGGTATTAAGGATATGGCAGGTAATTATCCAAGAAGTTATCCTCATACTATGTATCTTGCAACTGATACAGCACCAAAAGCCCAAGCAGCATTAATTAATGTTGTAAGAAGCAATTATAATACGCTAACCGCCACATTTACCAGAGCTATTCAGACGCCAGGATATTTATATATAAACAATGGCGAAATGCTTGCGGGTGTAGTAGATGCAACAGATAATAAAAAGGTTAATTATACCCTGACTGCTTCTGCCCAACAGCTTACAGGTTCTGTAAAGGTTTCTATTGGTTACTGGAATGCATATAATGTAAGACCAACAGATACTTCAGCTAATAACTTATATGACAGATATGTGGACTTTAAGACAGACAGAACTGTACCAACCATAACAGGTTATGAACTAATCACTGAAACAACAGGTACATCCATGTCTAATATTCTGAAGATAACCTATAATAAGAATGTAGTATTAAATGCAGCCTCAGGTACCTTTGTTGCTAAATTAGTGACTGCAAATAATGATATTTATGGTAATTATAATGTTGCCTACACAGCTATTGCAAAAGATAATGTAGTTCAAGTTATATTAGACAATACCCAATTTAGTGAACCAGGTACATATACTTTAAATATACCTGAAGGATTTGTAAGGGATGAGTACTTAAATGTAAATGGTGCTTCTACAGTATTGGTACAAAAAGGAGCCTCTTCTTCATCCGTACTTCCTGCACCTAAGACTGTATCACAGGATCCATCCAATGCAAGTTTCATTTATGTAACATTTGCTCAAAAGCTTGATAAAGCTAGTGCTGAAACAGTATCTAACTATACCATAGCAGGGGTTCCGGTTATATCAGCAGAACTTATGGATAATACTACTAGCGGTTCAACTGTTAAATTAACACTTCTAAACGGTAGTATACCAAGTGCAACTATTTACCCGATTACCATTAAAGGAATCAGGGGTTATAATAATACCTACTCAGCCATGGAACCATTTAGTGTAATTATAGCATTAAATGAAAATGCTGGACCAATGATTTCAACAGTTAAATTCAACTATCCTAATACAGTTATATTAACATATAATGAAGCTATTTATGGTACTGCAAGCTTTAAGGTATTACAAAACAACAAGGATTATACTTCATCCTGTGTGGTTAATAATAATACGGTAATCATAACCTTAAGTGATTTACCAACAATGGGAGTAGCTTTGGTAATCCAGCCAACCACCAGCAATAGTATAAAAGATGCTGCAGGTAATGCTTCCACAGATTCAACAAGAACTGTCATACCAACCATTAATTAAATATTATACAAAGATTTATAAGTAGTACTTTTAAAGCACAATCTATGAGGGTTTTTCATAGATTGTGCTTTAACTTTACCCCTTTACGTAATATCTTTTTTGATTTATAATAGCATAGACAAAATCGCGTTGGAGGAAGTTGCAGTTGAAATCAGTAAGCAGGAAAATTATTAAGTCAGTCAGCCGTGTGCTGTTTGCTGGATATATTATTTTATTGGCGTATTTTCTCTTTTTTAGCGAGCATTATGGTAGAACCATAAGTTCTGAGGAATATAGATATAACTTAGTTCTTTTTAAAGAAGTAAAAAGATTTATTGAATATCGTAAAATAATTGGGTTGGAGAACTTTATTGTAAATATCTTTGGTAATATATTTGCGTTTGCTCCATTTGGCTTTGTGCTCCCCATTATTAGTCCCGGAAATCGAAAAATACTTAACATAACTCTATTAAGTCTGGAATTAAGCCTAACAGTAGAGCTTTTACAGCTTATATTTAGAGTAGGTATCTTTGATGTTGATGATTTGTTTATGAATACTTTAGGTGGCTTTATTGGTGGTATTTGCTTTGTTATATGCCATAAAATCTATAATTCTTTGATTAAAAATAAAAGATGAGTATAATTTTGAGTGAAATTATCATTACACAGCTATCTAAATAAATAAGGATAAGAGGGGAGTGCTGGTAGCTTGAAAAGAAAAAAGGATAGTTTTAAGTTTTCTGGGAGAAGTCATTCTGTCAGAGGTATTATATCCGTTGGTCTTGCAGTGGTTGCGTTACTCACCATTGTAATATCCTCCATAATATCCGCAATCTCTCATGGAAATGGCAGTATGGCCTTAGGGGCAATAGGTATTGTGGCATTCATTATATCATTAGTAGGATTTATACTTGGCATTAAAGGCAGTCTTGAAAAGGAAATATATTATACTGCACCAATTGTGGGAATGATCATGAATGGTTTATTATTTTTGTTTTATTTTGTATTGTATGTGGTTGGTATCTTTTTATAAAGGAAAGGAGAGTCTAAATGAAATATAATGACTTGTTTTTAGAAGAAAATCAAATGACTATGGAACGGTTTGCGTTATCCATAGAAAGAATCGAAGAGATTCATAGGGAAGAGGTAGTAAAGCAACCTTATCTGGATTATTTTAAAAAATTATCTGCTTTTTTATTACTGATCAAAAAAGTAGTAAAATTATCTTCTGAAGATACATTAAAGAATTTATCTTTAGAAGAATTAAAACAGTTAAATCATAGTCTGTATGAAGATATATTAGAAGATAATTACGACAAAAGTTATGCAAATCCTAAGTATGCCGTAGCCCAGTTAGGTAAAAAATACGGTAAACTCTTAACGTTCCTTTATGCTGAAATAAGAGGATTAATTCCTGCAGCCTTTGAAGGAAGAATCTATCATATCGCCATTTATCTGGAATTATTCATAGAAATTTATAATTATTTTGAAGAAGAAGATACCTACACCTATAAGGACGTGAAAAGGGTCATCTATGATTTTAACAGTGATTACCTGGGAGATCTAGTAGAATATAGAACAAGAGAATTAGTAGATGAAGATTTAAGTTTTGCAGCAGACATCATTACTAGTTGGGACTTAGAGGATTTACGCTATCTTTATCAGTTTGGTGAATACGTAGGTGACAATGAGCTTAAAACTGCAGCTTTTCTTAACAGTTTATCAGAGGAAGAAGTAAAGGCTATGGCATTTACATATACCGATGGTTACAAAAGAGGATTTGAAGCAGCTAGAATAGATTTAGATAAGAAAAATACTGTAAATATCCGTTTTAATATCGGATTTGAAAGAATGGTAAAATATGCCATAGAGTACTTTGGGGAAATGGGATTAAAACCAATCATGTTCCGTGCTGCTACAGATAGTATTAATAAAAAACAACATTTAAAAATAGGTTATCACTCCTTAGGACCCAATAGACAATATGATTACGATCACAGGTTTGATAACGGCCTTTATACAGATAAGGCGTTTCAGGGGCGTAAACTTGCAGGTCTTAAAGCTGGCTTTGAGAAGTATAAAGAAAAGGCTTTTACCTATGCAGGTCCTGCAGTTATCCAAGTATTTGGAGAAAAGAACTTTGCACCAGTCAATCAAGAGGAATCCATTAAATTGGATAAAAGACAGCAGAAATTATCCGTTGCTTATAATAGAGATGCAGGAATTATTACCAATGAATATATCAAAGGAGAAGCTACTAGCTTCACCATCATTGCTTATCCAATTCCTGAAATAGGTGAAAATTTTGATGAAATATTCTCTGAAACTGTTAAAGTAAATACCCTTAGCAATGATACTTACAAAGTAATTCAACAAGCAATCATTGATGTTTTAGATCAGGGGGAATCAGTGACCATTAAGGGTAGTGGTGAGAATAAAACAGATTTAATGGTTAAGCTATTCACCCTAAATAATCCATCTAAAGAGACTATATTTGAAAATTGTACCGCCGATGTTAATATTCCTGTTGGTGAAGTTTTTACATCTCCTAAACTTACTGGCACAAATGGAAAGCTTCATGTAACGAAAGTATATCTGAATGGTTTAGAATATAAGAACTTGGAGTTAACTTTTAAAGATGGTATGATTGATACTTATACCTGTACTAACTTTAAAGTGGAAGATGAAAATAAACAGTTTGTGAAAGAAAATCTAATGTATAATCAGGAAACCCTGCCAATGGGTGAGTTTGCCATTGGAACAAATACTACGGCATATGTAATGGCTAGAAAGTTTAATATCGGAGACAAACTACCAATTCTAATTGCTGAAAAAACTGGACCACATTTTGCAGTTGGAGATACCTGTTACAAAATGAGTGAGGACTTGCTGCTTTATAACCCGGATGGCAAGCAGATTGTTGCGAAAGACAATGAAGTATCAATTAATAGAACAACTGATGTAGATAAGGCATATTTCCATTGCCATACAGATATCACCATTCCATATGATGAACTGGGTGAAATTAAAGTAAATAAAAAAGACGGCACCACAATAACCATTATTAAAGATGGCAGATTTGTCTTAAATGGTACCGAGAAGCTAAATGAAGCGTTTGCTTAATTAATTTGTGCTTGGCATAAATGATGGTATTTTAAATAAGAAGTTTGAACTTACAGACCTGACTGATTGTAAAATTAATATATACAAAGTATCAGTAATGAAAAACGAAAGCGAGGATTAGTTATGGCAGCAAAAGTAGGAATAGTTATGGGTAGTGATTCTGATCTTGAAATCATGAGTAAAGCAGCAGACGTATTGGATATTTTAAAGGTTGAGTATGATATAACCGTTATTTCAGCCCACAGAATGCCTGATGTATTTTTTGATTATGCTAAATCAGCGGAGGAGAAAGGTTACAAAGTAATCATTGCTGGAGCTGGTGGAGCAGCACATCTTCCAGGTATGTCAGCAGCAATTTTTCCTATGCCGGTAATTGGAGTTCCCATTCATACAAAATCCCTAGGCGGTGTGGATTCCCTATATTCCATAGTACAAATGCCTGCAGGAATACCAGTTGCTACAGTTGCCATTAATGGGGCCTTAAATGCTGGATTATTAGCAGCAAAAATTCTAGCAACATCTGATCCTGCATTACTGGGACGCATGAAAGAGTACGCTGAAGGATTAAAGGAAAGTGTACTTACAAAATCAGAAAAGTTAGAAAAAGTCGGTTATAAAACTTACTTAAAGGAAATGTAAAACGAATCGTTGTATGTGATAATATTCTAGTGGAATACTATTCTATACAACGATTTTTCTTTTTATTAATTTCACTTATAAAAGGTATAAGAAATTAAAACTTTCTGATTTAAGACAAATGGAGTGCCATATGTTAAAATAAATGCATAAATCTAGCGCTTCTTTTGGGGCAATCATGAAGGTGATATGTTAGATTGCATGTAAGCGGAAAGAGCTATAAATCTAAAACATAGTGTATATACAAGGAGGACAAACATGGATTATAAGAAAGCAGGAGTGGATATTGAAGCTGGTTATAAAGCCGTAGAACTTATGAAGGAACATATCAGTAAGACTATGCGTAGCGAAGTGCTAACCGGAATTGGTGGTTTTTCAGGAGCATTTTCTCTGGAGAGCTTTAAGAATATGGAACAACCAACCCTTGTTTCTGGAACTGATGGAGTCGGAACGAAATTAAAACTTGCTTTTCTCTTGGATAAACATGATACAATTGGAATCGACTGTGTAGCAATGTGTGTAAATGATATAGCTTGTGCGGGTGGAGAACCTTTATTTTTCTTAGACTATATAGCTTGTGGCAAAAATGAACCACAGCGAATTGCTGAGATAGTCAGTGGTGTTGCTGCTGGTTGTGTGGAAGCTGGAGCAGCCTTAATTGGTGGTGAAACAGCAGAGATGCCGGGATTTTATCCGGAAGATGAATATGACTTGGCAGGTTTTGCAGTAGGAATTGTGGATAGAAAAAATTTAATTGATGGAAGTAGTATAAAGGCTGGGGATGTGATCATTGGTATTGCTTCTTCTGGAATTCACAGTAATGGATATTCATTGGTAAGAAAAGTCTTTAACATGAAAAAAGAAGCACTCACAACTTATTATGAAAGCCTTGGTGCTACCCTGGGAGATACGCTTCTTACACCTACTAAAATATATGTAAAAGCACTTAAGGTCTTAAAATCTAATGGCATAACGATTAAAGGCTGTTCACATATCACGGGGGGCGGATTTTATGAAAATGTTCCTAGAATGTTAAATGACAATTCCCATGCCTATATACAAAAGAACAGTTATGAAGTTCCACCTGTTTTTGGCATGCTAAGAACAGATGGTTCCATAGAAGAAAAAATAATGTATAACACATACAATATGGGTATTGGTATGATGTTAGTTGTAGATAAAGAAGATTGTGACAAGACCTTAAGAACCCTATCCATTGCAGGTGAAACAGCTTATACCCTTGGTGAAGTAAGACAGGGAGAAAAAGGAGTTACCTTATGTTAAATATTGCTGTACTTGTATCTGGAGGAGGTACAAACCTACAGGCGATAATTGACCGTATTGAAGATGGAAGCATTGAAGATACCAGGATTCAGGTGGTTATTAGCAACAAAAAGAATGCTTTTGCCCTTGATAGGGCATCCAGGCATCAAATTCCCTCCCTGGTAATCAACCCTCAAACATATGACTCTAAAATAGATTTTGGTAAAGAACTCATTATGACCTTAAACAAATATAACATAGACTTAATTGTGTTAGCCGGATACTTGGTGATTCTTCCCACTAATTTCATCAAATCCTATCAAAATCGTATTATTAACATACACCCCTCTTTAATTCCCGCCTTTTGCGGAGAGGGTTATTACGGACTGAAAGTACATGAAGGTGTTCTTAATAGAGGCGTTAAAGTAACCGGTGCAACTGTACATTTCGTTGATGAAGGTACAGATACAGGACCAATTATTATACAAAAGCCTGTTGCAGTTATGGAGGGGGATACACCTGAGATACTGCAAAAAAGAGTTATGGAGGAAGCAGAACAAATTATTCTTCCAAAGGCGATTAACCTGATAGCTAAAAAGCAGCTTCAGATGAAGGACAATAAAGTAACAATTATTTCTTAAAGCTTTCGTTTAAGTGAGAGGATTTTATAAAATTATTATCTGGAAAGGTAGAATACTATGAAAGTACTTATAGTTGGAGGCGGTGGAAGAGAACATGCCATAGCCCTAAAAATTTCACAAAGCCCTTTGGTCAGTCAAATATATTGTGCCCCCGGAAATGCAGGTATTGAAGAAGTTGGTCAATGTGTTCCCATAGGCGTAATGGAATTTGATAAACTTGCCGACTTTGCCCTTAAGGAAAAAATAGATTTGACCATAGTAGGCCCGGATGACCCCTTAGTTGGTGGAATTACTGATGTATTTTTGGCAAAAGGGTTAAGAGTCTTTGGTCCAAGGAAAAATGCAGCCATCCTTGAGGGTTCCAAAGCATTTTCAAAAGAACTTATGAAAAAATATAAGATACCAACAGCAGCCTATGAAACATTTGAAAATCCTATGGAAGCTATTGGGTATTTATCTTCCTGCTCGTATCCCATTGTTTTAAAGGCAGATGGACTGGCACTTGGAAAAGGGGTATTAATTTGCAATGATTTTAATGAGGCTAAAAATGGAGTCAGTGATATAATGATAGAAAAGAAATTCGGTGCCGCTGGTGACAAACTAGTTGTGGAAGAATTTATGACTGGAAGAGAAGTATCTGTTTTGGCATTTTGTGATGGTACAGATATCTCCATTATGACAAGTGCCCAAGATCACAAACGAGCGCTGGATGGTGACAAGGGCCTAAATACAGGGGGAATGGGAACATTTTCTCCAAGTCCTTTCTATACAAGTGAAATAGATGCATTCTGTCAGGAAAATATTTACAAACCTACCATGGCAGCAATGAAAAAAGAAGGAAGAGATTTCGTCGGCATCCTATTTTTTGGTCTTATGTTAACAGATCAAGGACCCAAAGTCTTAGAATATAATGCAAGATTTGGTGATCCAGAAACCCAAGTTGTATTACCCAGACTTAAAAATGATATAATAGAAGTATTTGAAGCCTGTATCGAGGGCACACTTAAAAATATTCAGCTTGCATTTGAAGATAATGCCGCAGTATGTGTTATGCTTGCTTCTAAAGGATATCCCGGTGAATACACGAAAGGATATATAATTGAAGGCTTAGACTGCTTGAAAGAAAAGGAAGGCTATTATGCTTTTCATAGCGGAACTGTAAATACACCGGAAGGAACAGTGACAAACGGTGGAAGAGTCCTTGGAATTACAGCTACGGGCGCTGATTTACGTCAAGCAAGAGAGAATGCCTATAAAGCTGTGGAATGGGTGACATTCGAAAATAAATATATGCGTAGTGATATTGGTAAGGCTATCGATGAAGTGTAGAAATATAATATAGAAATATGACTTAGAAATAAAATATAAAATGAAGATAATCCCATAGTATACGAATTCATAAAATCAGACTTTTCTCATAAAAGGTGGTGCACCATTTATGAGAAAGGTCTTTTTTATCTTTCTTGATAGCAGAGATTTCGATAAATAGAAACGTTTTACTACTGGTAAATGAATTTCTTAATCTAACTTTTCTCAACAGGTAATATGGGCATAATCAAAAAATCTCCAACCTGAATAGTACCAATGCCTATCTGCAGGTTTATGGAAAATTTTACATTTTCAAAAGTGTTATCCTATGTTCTTCATCAACCGATACCTAATATGCAGGAAAGGGTTATCTGAGAAAAAGTAGAAACTATTATTTCACATAAGTAGTAAAATGTCATAAAACTGCCATATGTGTCAGGTAATATTATGAAAAAGTTCTATCCATAATTTGCATATTAACTTACATAAAAGAGGTGCCAGTTATTTTGTAACCCATTATATAGAGATATAGTTCTGTTTTAGGAGGATAATAATTTATGAAGGAACCTATGATTGACAAAAGAAAATACTACAAATATCTTAGCCTGATAATGAGCTTAGTACTAATGATTAGTTTATTATTAAGTTCTAATCCAACCAATGTAAAGGCTGCAACAACGGGAACAGTGACGGCTACCAGTTTAAATGTTAGATCAGGGCCTGGTACAAACTATGCCAAGGTACAGGTGAATAAAAGTGACGTATTTATTAAGAAAGGTGAGAAGGTTACGATTACTGGTACCAAAAATGGCTGGCATAAAATATCCTTAACTTATAATGGTAAGAAGGTGGAAGGATATGTTATGAAGGACTATATTAAGCTGGCCAAAACAACCCCTACGCCAACCCCAAAACCTGATACAAATAACGAAATAAAGTCATCCTTTAGTTTAAATGCCAAAGTAACAGCAACAAACTTAAATGTACGTAAAAGCCCCTCTACTACCAGTACAAGATTGGCTTCTATTACAAACAAGCAGTCTGTCAAAGTATTAAATGAAACAATAGTGGGGAAAGAGAAATGGTATCGTATCTTCTTTACAACAAATAATAAGACACAGACAGGATATGTATTAAGTGATTTTATTCAGTTAACCTTACCACCTAATATACTGGGAAGTGTAAATAATACTTCTGGTGTAAAGTTATATAAAAAGGCAAGCTTAACTTCTGGGAATTTAGTTTATAAGGTTAGTAAAAAAGTTATCTCCTTAAAGCATAAAAGGGCGCTTATGTTAGTGGAAGAAACGACAGATAGCAAAGGTGTTAAATGGTTTAAAGTGTACGTTACAATTAGCGGTGTTCGTTATACTGGATATTTACCAGCCAATCAAGTTTCATTAACCAAACAGACATCAACTGCTACCAGTACACCAACCCCAACAGTTACACCGGTTATAACGGTAACTCCAAGCCCCACTGTTACGCCCTCTTTAACGCCTACAGTAACAGTGAGTCCGACGCCAATACTTACAGTCACACCAACACCAATTGGTTACATTCCTGATATTTATTCAAACACTGAGGGTAAAATTGGGAATATATCATTGATTAACGTTTTTGCAGATGTAGTAGATAATTTTGATATACTTTATGACACAAGCTATACACCCATTATGCTGTCCTTAAATGAGAAGGTAATCATAAGTAATACGGTACATATAAATGGAGCAAAATGGTATTATGTTACTTTTTATAAAGGATCGAGCAAAGGTTATGGATATGTCCAGGCTGATTATATTGTTATTGGTACGGGCGGTTATGAAGATTCCAACACAGTTACTTTTCAAAATCTGAAATCTTTTGGTATTACACCAACGCCAACTACCGGCGGTGTATTAAGTGATGGAGATTTTGAAAATTATTTAAACAGTCAGGGATTTCCGGAAAGTTATAAACCCTATCTTCGTACATTACATAAGACTTATCCCAACTGGGTATTTGAAGCCTACAATACAGGACTTGATTGGAATACGGTAATATCCAGAGAGAGTGTATTAGGACTTAATTTAATCTCTAACGGAAAAAGTGTAGAATGGAAGTCTCTGGCTGCAGGTGCCTACAACTGGTCTACAGACAAATTTATACCTTTTGATGGCTCAACCTGGGTTACACCGTCTACACAGGGTCTCATGTACTTTATGGATCCACGAAATTTCCTTACAGAAAAGGGACTCTTTCAGTTTGAAACCTTGACTTATAAAGGTCAATATCAGAATGCAAGCGGTGTGGAGAATATATTATACAATACACCCCTTTATAATAAATCATTTACATATAAGGATGATGTAGGTAAAACAGTTACTACAACCTACGGAGATACATTCTTAGCAGCGGCACTTTATTCTGGAGTAAGTCCGTATCACTTAGCCACCAGATCAAAGCAAGAAGTAGTGACAGGAACTACAACATTAAGTTCCAGTGTGACAGGAACTGTAGCAGGATATGAAGGTTTGTATAATTTTTATAACATTGGTGCATATCACAGTACCACTCCAGGTGGTGCTATAGCAAATGCTTTAAAATATTCCAAAAATGGCACTACCAGTGCTTCCTTAAATGCAACCTATTTGATCCCCTGGGACAATCCTTATGACGCTATTGTGGGAGGGTCCTACATCATTGGAAGTAACTATATAAAGAGAGGACAGGATACCATATACCTACAGAAGTTTAATGTTACTTCAACTTCAACCTATTCTCATCAGTATATGGCTAATATTGAGGCACCTAATGCAGAAGCAGCGAAAACTTACACAGCTTATAGTGGAATGCTTTCTAGCGCACCTATTGTATTTTCCATTCCAGTGTATCATAACATGCCCAATCTTGCAGTACCTGCACCAAGCAAAGCATATAACCCTAATAATTGGCTAAAAACCCTGTCCATTGATGGATACAGTTTAACACCAACTTTTGATTTAACAAAAGATCAGACTTATTCTGTGATTGTACCAAACAGTGTTGGGAGTTTAAATATAACTGCTACTGCTGTAAGTACAAAAGCATCTGTTATGGGAACAGGTACAATAGCAGTTGCAGAAGGAAATAATGTTATTAATATTTATGTGACTGCAGAAAACGGTGATATAAGGACATATCAGATATCAGTTTTCAAAGAAAGCTAACCTATCAATTAAAATCTGCCTAAATTCATTTCGAATCAGTTAGTCTTTAACGGTTGTAACTTGGAAAGGGCAGATTTTTTGGTATAAAGAAATACTACTTGCTATGAAGTAAATTACTTATTGAGAATATCCATTTTAGTTATTGGAAAACTTAAGATAGGAGTTATTATGAACATGTTTAAAAATCAGAATCCACACATTAAAAATAAGCAGTTAAAAAATGAAAGGTTATTAAAGATTACTACAATTATTATGGTAAGCATTATATTACTTTTGGTGAATAAGACGGTAAGTCTTGCGGCTAGTGCCAAAGTTACTTTAAGCACTAAGGAGACAACATATGAAAAGGGAGATAGGTTTACAGTTGAAATAAAAGTTAATTCCCAGGAAGCTATAGGTGATTTTGAAGGATATTTGACCTATGATGCTGACATATTAGAATTTGTAAGTGATGCTTCCTTTATAGCCGGTGGAGAAGGCTTAATAAAAATATCTGATATCAATGTAGTTACTGGTGATGTTAATAAAAAATATGTTGTTAAATTCCAGGCTAAAGATACAGGAAGCAGTTTGATTTCTTTTCGAGAAAAACCTTCAGTCTATGAATTTGATACTGGCTCATCTATGTCTGTTTCCAGTAATCAACTAACCATAAATATTGGTGCGAAAGCATTGGCATCAAACAATGGGGAGCTTAAAGAATTAAAAGTAAATCCTGGAAAGTTAGTACCTGATTTTACGCCACAGACTACAGAATATTCCCTAGCAGTTAACCATGATACAGACCAGCTAATCATTAGTTCTATTCCCAGTGATGATAAGGCAAGTGTTTCAATTGTAGGGAATAAGGATTTAGTGGTTGGAGAAAATATAATTGAAATAACTGTAACAGCAGAATCTGGTACAAAAGAGAAATATATAATAACGGTAACCAAGAAAGAAGCAGATAAAGCAGATAAAGAAGATAAAGAAGATAAAGAAGACTCCAAGGATCTTAATATCAACGAAGAAGGGTCAGGTGAATATACTAATAAGGAGAAAACAGTAATCATTTCTACTCCTAAAATAATCAAAGAAAAGGATGAGATTTATTATCAAAACGGATATAGATATCAGATTCTTCCTTTCAATGGCATTCGTATGCCTGATGGGTATATAAAAACATCAATCCTTATTGATAACACTTCCATTGAAGTGTACAGCAGAGAAGGTGACGCAGATAGTACATTTCTACTCATGTATGCAAAAGGACCAACCGGAAGGGTAGGCTTTTATCAGTATGACCCCTTGGAAAATACACTACAGCGCTATGAGGGTTTACAAATACCTGATCAGAAGGAACAAGAAGCGGGCAGTAATCATACAAATAATTTAGAATCAAAGTTAACTATAATGAGCGTACTTTTATTTGTCCTTACTGCAATTTGTATTATACTGATTCTAAATTTAGTCCAGGGTAATGCCCAGGGTAAGAGAAGGAAAAAGAAATAACTTGACATTAAGGAATATGCTGTTATACTTTAAATATAACAAATATAACGAACCAGTAGGAGGTGGAGAATTTGATTGTAACTATCGATTTTAACAGTGATGAAGCTTTCTATATCCAGCTCTGCAATCAAATTATTTGCGGAATTGCCAATGCAGAATTTAGAGAAGGAGATAACTTACCCTCTGTAAGAGATTTGGCAGAAGATATAGGTATCAATATGCATACCGTAAATAAAGCGTATACCATTTTAAAACAAGAAGGGTACGTGAAGCTTGATAGAAGAAAAGGTGCCATTATAGCCGTTAATGTAGATAAATATAAAGCCATGGAAGAGTTAATGATTGAAATGAGGGTAATACTTGCAAAAGCAGCATGTAAAAATATTTCCCAAACGGAAGTTCATGATTTAGTAGATAAAATCTTTAGAGATTTTTGTTCCATGGATGATAAATAGTAACTGGAATCAATTGAAGAGGAGGTTGTTACTATGATGTGTGATCATTGCAAAAAAAATGAGGCTACAATCTATTATACAGAAATTATAAATGGAGAAAAGAAAGAACAGCATATTTGTGAAGAGTGTGCGATGGAATATTCCTCCTTCCAAATGAGTTCACCATTTATAGACCAGGAATTTACACTGGGTAGCCTGTTATCAACAATACTTGGTAATTATAGTAGTTTGAGTAATGCCGTTCATGGAACAGAGAATAATGAAGGAGAACTTCATTGTGACGGTTGTGGAATGAAATATTCGGAATTTCTTAAACTTGGGAGATTTGGCTGCCATAAATGCTATGATACCTTTGGAAAAGTATTAGAAAAGAGTTTAAGAAACATCCAGGGAGCAGATACCCATATAGGGAAAAAGCCCATTGGATTTGAAACTAAAACGGAGAAATTAGTAAAAGAACTTCCAGAATTAGATAAATTGGCGATAAAGTTACAAGATGCCATTGAGAAAGAAGAATTCGAAGAAGCAGCTAAGATTAGAGATAAAATCCGCCAAATAAAAAAGGAGGAGATGAATAATGCATAAATGGTATAAAGACCCAGGAAAGAACAACGACGTTGTAATTTCAAGCCGTATTCGTCTTGCCAGAAATCTAAAATCTTTTCCTTTTTCAGCCAAACTAAAGGATACACAGGCGGTAGAGTTGGTAGAGAGTATTAGAGGGGCCAGCCCCATCCTTGAAGTAAAAGCTTCCAAGAAATTTTATAGCTGTAATGTAGATGTATTAACTGATGCTGAGAAGACAGCTATGATGGAAAGACATATTATCAGCCCTTTACTAATTGCCAAGGAACAAAGAACAGGTTTAATCTTATCAGAAGATGAAAAGATCAGTATTATGATTAATGAAGAAGATCATATACGAATACAGTCCATAACTGGTGGGATGAATATCAAAGAAGCCTTTGAAGGTGCTAACTTTGCGGATGATATTACAAATGATTTATTTGATTTTGCATTCCATGAAAAATACGGCTATTTAAGTTCCTGCCCCACAAATGTAGGAACAGGACTAAGAGCCTCTTACATGATGTTTCTTCCAGCCCTGACAGTTGCAGGCAAAATAGTGAAGTTATCAGAGGAATTAGGCCAATACGGAATAACACTTAGAGGTACCTATGGAGAAGCTTCTAAAAGCCTTGGAAGTTTATTTCAGATATCTAATCAAAAGACCTTAGGTGGTACGGAAAAAGATATTATTGAAGGATTAAATCGTATTGTTGAACAGGTGATGAAACAGGAACGCAGGCAAAGAGAATATATACTGACTCATAGTTACGATGAATTTGAAGATAAAGTACATCGTTCCTACGGTGTATTAAAATACGCTAAGCAACTTTCCTCAGCGGATGCCATGACATTACTTGCCCAGATCAAACTAGGTAGTGATATGGAATTAATTAGATTTAACAAGGATTACAATATTCATGAACTTATGATGGAAATTCAACCAGGAAATCTTCAATGCTTGTTGGATAAAAGTATTGAAAGTGCCAAAAGAGATAAATTCAGAGCGGATTATATCAGAAAAAAACTCCCTGAATTAATATAATTGATATAATGAAGTCTAATATAAAAAAATATGAATATTCATAAATAAGACCATGGATAATAAAAATAAAGCATATATATCATATATAAACTAGAATATATTAGGATAAAGCAAAAGGTAATAGCCTTAAATGCAGAAACAGGAGGTTACTATGAACGAGAGATATACAGAGGAAGCCAAAAAAGCCATAACCTATGCGACAGAAGTAGCATATAAATTATCCCACAATTATGTGGGGACTGAACACCTATTAATTGGATTATTAGAATCCTCAGGTGTGGCTGCAAAGGTTCTGGAAAAGAACGGTGTTGAAACCAGTAAAGTTTTAGAACTAGTGAATCAATTAATTGCACCAAATACAGCAGTTGAAGTGATAGAAGTAGATGGTTTTACACCAAGGTCTAAAAGAATATTAGATCAAAGTTATAAAGAAGCACTTAGATTAAAAAATCAACTAGTAGGTACAGAGCATATTCTAATTGCTTTGATAAAGGAATCAGATTGTATCGCAGTCAGGTTACTAAATACACTTGGAATTAATGTACAAAAACTTTATGTAGATGTGTTAACAGCTGTTGGCGCAGACATGAGTACTGCTAAGAATGAATATGCGGCCAATAAAGGGAAAGCAAAGGCGAAATCTTCAACACCTACACTTGATCAGTACAGTAGAGATTTGACAGAGTACGCAAGAGAAGGAAAACTAGACCCGGTAATCGGAAGAGAATCAGAAATACAACGTGTAATTCAGATATTAAGCAGAAGAACAAAGAATAACCCTTGTTTAGTTGGTGAACCTGGTGTTGGTAAGACAGCAATTGCAGAAGGTTTGGCAAGAAAAATAGTAGAAGGAAATATTCCTGAAACCATAAAAGATAAAAGAGTATTAACCTTAGATTTATCTGGCATGGTAGCCGGCTCTAAATACAGAGGTGAATTTGAAGAAAGAATTAAGAAAGTAATTGCTGAAGTAATGGGTGATGGAAATGTACTTTTATTTATTGATGAAATTCATACCATAATAGGGGCAGGCGGAGCCGAAGGTGCTATTGATGCCTCTAACATATTAAAACCATCTTTAGCACGTGGTGAAATCCAATTAATTGGTGCAACCACCAGAGAAGAATATCGTAAGTATATTGAAAAGGATGCGGCGCTAGAGAGAAGATTCCAGCCAGTTGTAGTAGAGGAACCTTCTGAAGAAGAGGCTATACTAATTCTAAAAGGATTAAGAGACAGCTATGAAGCTCATCATAAAGTAAAAATTACTGACGAAGCATTAGAAGCAGCTGTTAAAATGTCTAGCAGATATATAAATGACAGATATCTTCCTGATAAAGCCATCGATTTAATGGATGAAGCAGCCTCTAAAGTACGTTTAAGTACATTTATCACTTCTCCAGAAGTAAAAGAGCTGGAGGAAAAAGTTAAACTGCTGGAAGAAGAAAAAGAACTTGCGATTAAAAATGAAGCATATGAAAAAGCAGGAGAATTTAAGAAACAACAGGAAGAAATAACAACAAAATTAAATGCGATTTCAGTAAAAACAGAAAAAGAAAAACAAAATACCTTACTAGTTGTTGGTGAAAATGAAATTGCTGATATTATATCCAGCTGGACTAAGATACCAGTAAAAAAATTAGCCCAGGAAGAATCTGAGCGATTAAGAAATTTAGAAAATATACTTCATGAGAGAGTTATTGGTCAGGAAGATGCAGTCAGCGCCGTATCAAAAGCAATTAGAAGAGGCAGAGTTGGATTAAAAGATCCTAATAGACCTATTGGTTCCTTCCTATTCCTAGGACCTACTGGTGTAGGTAAAACAGAATTATCCAAAGCTCTTGCAGAAGCTATGTTTGGCAGTGAAAATGCTATGATTCGAGTAGATATGTCTGAATACATGGAGAAACACAGTGTCTCTAAATTAATTGGATCTCCTCCAGGATATGTAGGCTATGATGAAGGCGGTCAATTAAGTGAGAAAGTAAGACAGAATCCATATTCCGTTATTCTGTTTGATGAAGTGGAAAAAGCACATCCAGATGTATTTAACATTTTACTTCAGGTATTAGACGATGGACATATTACAGATGCACAGGGCAGAAAAGTAAGCTTTAAAAATACAATTATAATTATGACCTCCAATGCTGGTGCACAAAATATTATTTCTCCTAAAAAATTAGGTTTTGCGTCAGTAACTGATGAGAAAGAAGATTATAAAAAAATGAAGGATGGCGTTTTGGAAGAAGTAAAACGTATCTTTAAGCCGGAATTTATTAACCGTATCGATGAAATGATAGTCTTCCATTCCTTAACAAAAGAAAATATTAAGAGTATTGTTCATATTATGTTCTCCTCCATAGAAAAAAGAGCGAAACAACAGATGAATATAACCTTGGAATTAAGTGAAGAAATTATTGATTTTATCGTGGAAAAAGGTTACGACCAGAACTATGGTGCAAGACCTTTAAGACGTGCGATTCAGTCTAATATTGAAGATAAACTGGCGGAAGAATTGTTAGAGGGTAACCTTTTAAGTGGTGACACTGCAACCTTGACTCTTTTCGACAAGGAAATCAAAATTTCCAAAAAATAATTCAAATCTTGCAAAGATACCAGTGGAAATTGCCGTAAAAATATTATATAATAAAACTAGTTATAAATTTTTAGGCGAGAGAGAATTGTTTTATTCATTCATCTTGTAATTAAATAATCTAATAGGTTATGGACAGAGGGATAAGTCTCCCTCTGATCCGTAATTTTAGTTTAAGAAAATATTTCTTAAGGATTGTTAGCATTAAATCATATTAGGAGGATTTGAAATGTCAGTAATTGATGAATTAATACGAGAAGAAAGCAATGGGACAATCAGTTTTGGTAATTACAAATTAGACGTGAAATCAAAAGTAAATGATTTTGAACATAACGGTGATTTATATAAGGTAAAGACATTTAAAGAAATAACTAAACTTGAGAAAAATGGATTAATTGTATATGAATCAGTTCCTGGTACTGCAGTAGAACAGCTTGATATAACTGAAAATCAAGTTAAATTTATTGTAGAGGGTTTTGAAGATTCTCAGATAACTTTGGAACTTGAAGCTGAAAAAGAATTTAAAATTTTTATTGATGATATAAATGTTGGTAAAATGAAAACAAACTTAGGTGGAAAGCTTACTTTGAGTGTAGAATTGGAAGAAAACAATCAATCTACAATTAGGGTTGTTAAACTATAATGTCTGCCTTAGAATTTGTATCTAAATTAGACAAATATAGAAGATAATTATTTTATCAGATAGATTATAAAAATATGTGATAATCTAAAAGGGCTGCCTGCAAATAGCATGAATTAACATAAAAAGGATTTGGGATTCTTTTGTTCAATTTTAGCTGATTTGGGGCAGCCTTAATTTTTAGGAGGGAGTATGGCTAAGTCAAAAACCGTATTCTTTTGCAAAGAGTGTGGATATGAAGCAAGTAAGTGGATGGGGCAATGCCCTGGCTGTAAACAATGGGACACATTTGTAGAAGAGCCAGTTATCAGAAAGAGCACTAAGGGTATCGGGATAACAAATACAGCAAAACCAGAATTACTTTCTAAGGTAACCACCGTAGAAGATGATAGGTTATTAACTGGAATTAATGAATTTGACCGTGTATTAGGGGGAGGTATCGTAATAGGTTCTCTCGTCTTAGTGGGAGGAGATCCAGGGATTGGTAAATCCACGCTATTATTACAAATGTGCAGGGAATTATCCGCAAAGGATAATAAAATACTATACATATCTGGTGAAGAATCATTAAAACAAATTAAAATGAGAGCAGATAGGTTAGGCGTCTTTAAAGGTGATGTGCTGCTTTTAAGTGAAACCAACCTAGAAAGAATAGAAGAGACCATTAACAATGAGAAACCCAAAATAGTAATTATTGACTCTATTCAGACCATGTATAAAGAGGATATAGGTTCAGCGCCTGGAAGTGTAAGTCAGGTTAGAGAAACAACAGGGGTTCTACTACATTTGGCAAAGGGATTGGGTATTTCTATTTTTATTGTTGGTCATGTTACAAAAGAAGGTGTTGTAGCTGGTCCAAGGGTGTTAGAACACATGGTTGATACTGTACTTTATTTTGAAGGAGAAAATAAAGCGGCATATCGTATCTTAAGAGCAGTTAAAAATCGTTTTGGGTCTACCAATGAAATAGGTGTGTTTGAAATGAGGGAACAGGGGCTTATTGAGGTTTCTAACCCCTCTGAATTTATGTTACAGGGGAAGCCTGAAGACGAGCCTGGTTCTGTTGTGGCAGTGTCAATGGAAGGAACAAGACCTATTCTTGTAGAGGTACAAGCATTAGTTAGCCAGACAAATTTTAATATGCCAAGACGAACTGCCGCTGGAACAGATTACAACAGAGTGAATCTTTTGATGGCAGTGCTTGAGAAAAGACTTGGAATACAGTTATCTGGAATGGATGCCTATATCAATGTTGCCGGTGGTTTGAAGGTAAATGAACCTGCCCTTGATCTTGCTATTATTTTGGCACTACTCTCTAGTTATCGAAATAAAGCACTGGATAGTAAGACGATAGCATTTGGTGAAATTGGGCTAACCGGTGAGGTAAGAGCTGTAAACATGGCAGAACAAAGGGTAATTGAAGCAGAAAAAATGGGTTTTGAGGTATGTATTTTACCAAAAATCAATAAGGAAAATATGAATCAGTCCAACATAAAGCTCATTGGCATAACTAATATTAGAGATTTAAAAGGGTTATTATAAAATTATAAATTTTATTTCATATGAGTAGGTTTAATAAGGAGGTTAAACATGGAATGTACAAAGGATTGTAAGGAAATTAAATCATTAATGAAGCAGCAAGAAGCTTTTATTAACCAAATTGGAAGTATTGTTGCAAACCTTGATAGTTCTCAATTAAAGGTTGAAAAAAATGCATTTGATGCAATTAATAGCTCGGATACTTCTCTTAATTTGGTTAAGGGTGGAATTGATTGTGTAGATGATTTATTAAGCAAAATAAATTCCCTTCATGAGGTAGTGGAAGCCTCATCTAAGAATATGGATCAAATGAAAAACTTATCAAATATGATTGAAGGCTTTGCAGGAGTAATTGGAGGTATTTCAAATAAAACAAATATGCTTTCTTTAAATGCTTCCATAGAAGCTGCAAGAGCTGGAGAACAAGGGAGGGGGTTTGCAGTAGTTGCAGGTGAAGTCAGAAATCTGGCAGCCCAATCTGCTAAATCTTCAAAAGAAATATCAGAAACAATACATTCCATTCAATCCTTTGTAACCGAAACTGTATCCGCAATGAACAAAATATATGAAATTACAAGTATGCAAAATAGTATGATCAGTGATGTGAAGACAGTATTTCAAAAGATACTGGAAGCGGCATATACCTCTAATGATGTGGCACGAAATGTAGAACATGAAATTGCCTATCAACGAGACATTACAGATAGTGCTAAGAATGCCATAGATGCTATTGTTATAATGAATGGACATGCAAATGACTTAAGTTGTTGTGAATAGAAAATAAAAACGTACTTTTAAAATCTGGGATTGTTGAACATAACTGTAGGTACAGCTTCAACAATCCCAATTTACTACCTGTGGGAACTTTCTCCTTCAGCTACGATTTGCTCCAAAACATGCATTAAATCTTGAATATTATTAAGATTTACATTTCTCTCTAATATAGCATTTTTTAACTCAATAGGGAGTGATTCAAATTTTTCCCTTAATGCTGGTGCAACATGCGACATAATATCACCTCCTACTTAGATTATCCTAAAATTTATTTTTTATCCGAAACAAGTGGTAGCTTGTAGGATTTTTATTGGATTCTTAAATCATATTACATATATTTGCTACAAAATTCATATGATTTAACAACAAAGATGAAAGCTGTAGGAGACAAATGGATTTTAATCAAAGTAGAACATTTAAAAATTTACAAGATGCTTTTGAGGGAGAATTAAAGACCAGCACTTTATATGAGATATATGGAATTAGAGCCAGACAGGAGAATTATATACAAATAGCAGATGTATATGATCTTATATCAGGTTTTGAAAGAGAACATGCAATTATATGGTATAAATTATTGCATGAAGGTCAGTTGCCAACCACACTAGAGAATCTTACAGGTTCTGCTATAATCGAAGAAACCAAAGCAAATACTACATACAGAGAGTATGCTAATATAGCAAGGGAAGAAGGATATACTGCCATTGGAGCCTTATTTGATGGAGTTGCTAATATTGAACTAAATCATGATGTTATATTTCAAAATTTCGCAAATAATATAGAGAATGGAGAGGTTTTTTGCAAACCCAGAGAAGTATTATGGATATGCATTAATTGCGGCAATATAATGGGTGGAACTTGCGCTCCTGTGATCTGTCCTATTTGTGGATTCCCTCAAGGCTATTACCAAGTATATGACTCCAATTCTGTTGTGTAATTTGGGAGAAATTACTGGATTTACTTTTTCTGTTTTGTAGGATATAATCATAACTTGATGACTTTAATTGTGCAAAATTACAGAGATTGGGATGGATAAAATGTTTCATAACATAAATATAATGAATAAATATATACTGGCAAAATTACGAAAAACTTATTTTATGTCCTTGCCAGAAAATAAAGAAGACCTAAAGTCCAGTCGTAAGTACTATACAGTTGCTGATAGTGCAGCCCAGACAATTGCACAGTTAGCAGGGGGAACATTTCTTGCAACCCTAATGACCTTTAGTAATATTCCTGATGCTTATATAGGTATTATAAGTTCTTTAGTAAGTTTGGCAGCCTTGTCCCAATTGTTCCTAATTCATTATATGAAAAGCTTGAAAAAGTACAAGTTGCTTGTATGTTTTACTTCATTGGTAAGAATCTTATTTACAATTATATATTTTATACCCCTTTTACCTATGAACGGCAGCCTAAAAGGAATACTGATTGTATTATTTTACTTTATTGGACAGACCTTTGTACAAATTGGTACACCACCCTCTCAGGATTGGATTGCAAGTCTTGTTCCTAGCAGATTAAGGGGAAAATATTTTGCTATAAAAGATTCGGTTGCGGTATTTGTAGTTTCAAGTACCATGCTAGTAGCTGGTGTTATACTGGATTATTATAAGGTAAGGAATATACATACTGGATTTATCATGATAGGTCTGATGGTTTTGGTACTGGTGATTATCAATTTTATATCTCTGTCAAAAATGAAAGAGCCTAAATTATCCTATGTTAATGAAGAAGGAAAAGAAATGCACGGAAGCCTGGCAAAACGTGCTAAAGTAAAGGAAAAAGAAGAAAGGGAAAAACAACTTTCCCTGGGGAAAGAAATAAAGTCTGCTTTTGCTAACCGTAAGTTTAGGAAGGTTTTTCTTTTACAAAGTATTTATATAACAGGTTTTTATATAGCCATTCCTTTTAATGCAAGTTATCAGATTAATGATTTAAAATTACCTTACACATTTATTATGTTGGTAGGATTTATTTTAAATCTATATAGAATATATATTACACCTAAATTTGGCCGACTGGCAGATCGTTACGGTATGGCTAAAATGTTACGGCTTTCTTTATTTGCTTTAGGTATTAATTTACTGGTGTTAGCACTTACCGTTCCATCCAATGCGTATGTATTTCATATAATCGGGTCTTTCCTTGCATCTACAGCATGGGCATTTGTAGGAATTGGATTATTTGGAATCCAGTTAGATTATTTTGCCAGCGACAAAAGAATGACCTGGATTACAATTGTATCTTCACTATCAGGCTTTTTGGGGTTTTTAATTTCTATTTTAGGGGGAAGTTTATTGGATTATTTGCAAAAGTATCCCCTATCACTATTTCATTATAGGCTTTATGCCCAGCAAGTATTGAATATGATAGGATTTGTCATTATGCTTATGGCTGTCCTGTATATTAAGTTTTTTATTGAAACAGAAAAAGTAGATAAAAATCATAAAGATGGTAGAGTTACTTTATAAAAATATTCAAATCTTAAAGTAATAGGAATATAAAATATTAAAATGATTAAAGCAATAAGATTTAGTATTTGTCAAATTTATAAAAGGTGCAAATAGAATCGCTTATTACTTTAATCATTTTTTGTTGTGATATTCTTATGGATTCTCTGCACGTAAAGTATTAAAAGTATTGTATAAATCAATCATACCATAACCCCATTCTCTGTTTGGGTAGGTAAGATTAGGATCTCGGATGGCACCTCTGATTAATAAATTTCTAATTTCTACCGTACCAATTTGAGGAAAGTTCTTTTTTAGAATTCCCCATTCTAATAAAATGGCACCAATGCCGGCTACATGTGCTGCAGCAACACTGGAACCAGATAGAAGGGTGTAGCCATTATTTAAGGCTGGACCCATCATATCTACGCCTGGAGCAGCTAAGGAGGGAGATATGTAATCGTTCCTAGTAAAGCCTCTGCTTGCTAAATTAAATAGACTTTTATTCATATGG